>DASXCN010000204.1:0-1580 GCA_036491155.1 Solirubrobacteraceae bacterium
GCGTGCTCGAGCGAGGTGATCTCCACGACGGGGGCGACGGGGCCGAAGGTCTCGTCGGTGGCCACGCGCGCGTCGGCGGGCACGCCGGCCAGCACGGTGGGCTCCCAGTAGAGGTCGGTGGGGAAGGCGGTGGCGCGCGCGCCGCCGGCCAGCGTCTCGGCGCCGCGCTGCACGGCGTCGGCCACGTGCTCGTCCATCTTGACGGCCACCGGCTCGTTGTTGAGCGGGCCCATCGTCGTCTCGGTAGCGAAGGGGTCGCCGAGGATGATCTGCTTGGTGACGGCGCGGGCGAGCTTCTCGACGTACTCGTCGTAGACGGCGCGGTGCACCAGGATGCGCTCGCCGGCGGTGCAGCTCTGGCCGGCGCACAGGAAGCAGGCCACCAGGGTCGCCTGGACCGCGGCGTCGACGTCGCCATCCTCGAGCAGCACCAGCGGGCCGTTACCGCCCATCTCGAGCAGCGTGGCCTTGCCCGCCGCGGCGCCGGCCACCAGCCGGCCGGTGGCGGTGGAACCGATGAAGGCCACGCCGTCGACCCCGGGGTTGCGCGCGATCTCGTCGCCCACCACGGGGCCCGGACCGGTCACCAGGTTGAACACGCCCGGAGGGAGGTCGGCGTCGGCGATGCAGCGAGCCAGCTCCACGGCGCACACCGAGGTCGATGGTGCCGGCGTCCACACCACCGTGTTGCCGCAGGCCAGGGCCGGCGCCACCAGCTCGGCGGGCATCGTGTAGGGCCAGTTCCACGGGCTGATGACCCCGACGACGCCACGGGCGCGCCGGGCCAGCATGACCCGCTTGCCCGGCGAGAAGGAGTTGGGCAGCTCGCCGCCGAGCCGCTTGCCATCCTCTGCCGCCATGCGCCAGTACTCGACGAGCTCGTCGACCTCGCCGAAGGCCTCGGCGTGCAGCGGCTTGCCCTGGTCGAGCGTCAGCGTGCGGGCCAGATCCTGGCGCCGGGACTCGATGATGTCGCCGACCGCGTGCATCTTGGCGGCGCGCTCGAACGCGGTCAGGCCCGCCCAATCATCGGCCGCGGCGCGGGCCGCGGTGATCGCCGCGCGCGCGTCGTCGCGGTCGCCGAGCGCCACCGCGCCGATCGTCTCGCCCGTAGCGGGGCTGGACGCCGAGGACGTCTCGCCGGTGGCGCTGGGGCGCCACGCTCCGCCGATGAACATGTCCAGCTCAGTCACTGTGGCCATGAGACGCTCCCGGTCGGCCCCGCGCGCCCCGCAGGTTGGGCCGGACGGGCCAATTGACACGTTTAGACAACTGATATATAACAGCCAGATTCCGACTGGGTCAATGGCTCTAAGTTGTGCCGCGACGCGCCGATGGCCGAAGGTCGGCTGGTGTTCAAACGACCGCGCGGACGCGCGGCGGGGAGGATGATCGATGGCAACCGTTGAGTCGCCCACGGGCGGCAGCTCCATTGCTGAAGACAGTGGCGAGCTCGCCGGCTTTGGCTACAAGCAAGAGTTGGACCGCTCGCTCGGCAACTTCTCGTCGTTCGCTGCGGGCTTCAGCTACATCTCGATCCTGACGGGCGTCATCCAGTTGTTCGCCTTCGGGTTCCTGTT
>DASXCN010000205.1:0-7697 GCA_036491155.1 Solirubrobacteraceae bacterium
CCGCCACGTGCGGGCCATGCTGGCCCTGCGCGACCGCGGCGCCGTGGTCTTCGACTACGGCAACAACATCCGCCCCCACGCCGCCGGCGGAGGCGCGAGCGAGGCGCTGACCATCGACATCTTCACCGCCCGCTACATCCGTCCGCTGTTCTGCCGAGGCATCGGGCCGTTTCGCTGGATCTGCCTGTCGGGCGATGACGGCGACCTGGCCACCGTCGACGAGCTGTGCCTCGAGCTCTTCGACGGAACGGATCGCATCACCGATTGGATCTCCCTGGCCCGGCAGCACGTCGCCCGCCAGGGCCTCCCCGCCCGCATCGCGTGGCTGGGCCACGGCGAGCGCGACCGCCTGGCGCTGGCCGTCAACGACGCCGTCGCCGACGGGCGGCTGCAGGCGCCCGTCGCGTTCACCCGCGACCACATGGACTCCGGGTCGATGACCCACCCCAACATCATCAGCGAGGCCATGGCCGACGGCTCGGATGCGGTGAGCGACTGGCCGTTGCTCAACGCGCTGCTCACGACGGCGTCGGGCGCGGACCTGGTGGCGCTGCACGCCGGCGGAGGTGGCTACGCCGGCTATTCGCAGAGCGCGGGCATGACCGTGGTGGCCACCGGTGACGCGGACGGCGCCGCCCGGCTCGCCGGCGCGCTCCACGTTGACACCGCCCTCGGCGTCCTGCGCCACGCCGACGCGGGCTATGAGATTGCCCGCGAGTGCGCGCGTGACCACGACCTCGGCATCGGATCCGTAGGGTCTGCGGCATGAGGGAGCTCGACCTGCATGCCGTCCATGCGGCGGTGGCCGGCGGATCGGTGCTCGCCGCGGGCGGCGGCGGATGGGTCGACCACGGGATGCTCGTCGGCACCACCGCCGTGCAGTACGGGACGCCGCGGCTGGTCTCGCTCGACGAGCTCGACCCCGACGCCATGCTGGCCACAGTGAGCGCGATCGGTGCACCGGCCGCCGTCGGCTGGGAGATGCGCCCCCGCGACTACGTGCGCGCGCTGCAGCTGCTCATGGACGCCGTCGACGAGACGATCGTCGGCACCGTCACCGCCCAGAACGGTTCCTCGACGACCTGCAACGGCTGGGTGGCCTCGGCAGTGCTCGGCACCGTCGTGGTCGATGCCGCCGGCGACGGCCGCGCGCACCCCACCGGCAAGATGGGGTCCTTCGGCCTGGCCGCCGACGACGACTACGAGACCGTCCAGGCGGTGGCCGGCGGCAACCGCGCCGAGAACCGCTACCTGGAGGTCGTCACGCGTGGGACGGTCCGCCACACCGCCAACGTGCTGCGCACCGCCTCTGACCAGTCCGGCGGCTTCATCTCCTGCGCGCGCAACCCGTTGCCCGCGTCGTTCGTGGCCGCCCACGCCGCCGTCGGCGCCATCAGCTTCGCCCTGGACCTCGGCGAGGCCATCCTGGCCGCCGAGCCTAACGGTCCTCAGGCGATGATCGATGCCACCGCTCAGCACCTGGGCGGGCGGATCCTCACCACCGGCGCCGTCCGCGAAAAATCGCTGCGCACCGACAACGCATTTGACATCGGGACCATCGAGGTGCAGGACCTTGAGCTCGGCTTCGTCAACGAGTACCTAACCGCCGAGTCGGGCGGCGAACGGCTGGCCACCTTCCCCGACGTGCTCACCACGTTGTCGGTGGACACCGGGAGGATCATCTCCATCGCCAACCTGCGCGAAGGCGACGAGGTGGCCGTTCTGCACGTCCCCAAGGCCAACGTGCCCTTGGGCGACGGCGTCCGCGAGCCCAGCGTGTACCCCGAGGTCGAGGCGATGCTGGGCAAGCCGCTGGCCGAGTACGCCCTTGCATAACGGCCCCCACCCACCCCCCCAGCCAACCCCTGACCCAGCCCGCATCGCCGCCCGGCTGCAGGCCCTGTGGACGATCGCGCACGGTCCCGGCGGTGGCGCTGACCGCCCCGCCTACTCGCCCGCCGAGGCCCAGGCCATGCGGCTCGTCGCCGACTGGGCGCGCGCGGGGGGACTGGAGCCGGGGCTCGACGCGTTCGGGAACCTCTGGGCGCTGCCGGCCGGGAGCGACGGACCCCTGGTCACCTCGGGCTCGCACGTGGACACCGTCCCCGACGGCGGCCGCTACGACGGCGCCCTCGGCACGGTGCTGGGCCTGGAGGTCGCCGCCGAACTGGGCGCGGGGGCCGGGGTGCTCATCTGCGCCGCCGAAGAGGCGCCGCGTTTCGGCGCCGGGACGATGGGGTCGCGCCAGCTGACCGGTGCGCTGCCCCAGGAGGCACTCGCTGACCTGTACGACGCCGATGGGGTCAGCGCCGCCGACGCGCGCGCCGCCTACCTGGACGCGTTGCACGACCTCCCCCGGATCGAGCCGCCGTTAGATCGGCTGCGCGCCCACGCCGAGGTTCACGTCGCCCAGCGCCGCGCCCTGCGCGAGCTCGGCGTCGTCACCGCGGTGGCCTCCCCCCGCCGGTTCGCGGTCCGTATCGACGGCCGGGCCGGCCACTCGGGCGAGGTGTCGATGGCCGATCGCCGCGATGCCCTGGCCGCGGGCGCCGAGGTGGTCCTGGCGGTCGAGGCCGCGGCGCGGGCAGAGCCCGCGGAGACCGTCGCCACCGTGGGAACGTTGAGCGTCGAGCCCGGCGCGGTGAGCGTCATCCCGGGCCGGGTCCGCCTGGCCATCGACGTGCGCGGGGTCGACTCGGCCTCGCTCACCCGTGTCGAGGCGGCCATCCGCGGTGCGGTGGACGAGATCGCGGCGCGGCGCGACGTGTCGGCCGAGATCGCGCTCGTCCGCGCCGGCGAGCCCGTGACCATGGACGCGGCGCTCGTCGCGGCGGCGCTGGCGGCGGCGCGGGCACAGGGCATCCCGGCCACCGAGACGTGGTCGGGCGCCGGGCACGATGCCCAGCACCTCAGCGCGCTCGCTCCCGCGCTGCTGCTCTTCGTCCCCCTGCACGGCGGGGAGAGCCACACCCCTCAGGAGGGCGCCGACATGGATGAGATCATTCAGGCGGCAGGCGTGATGCAGGCGGTGCTCGCTGAATTGGCGCTTGACAGCGGAAGCTATGTGTGAAAGAACCGTGACCTAGTGGAGGGGCCCGAAGGGAACAGCGACCGATCCGTCGCCACCGGCCAGGGACGGCCAGCCGTCGGCCCGGGCCGTGGGGACGCCCACAACACCGCCTGATGGCTCTCTTCATCCTCAAGCGCATCGGCCTGGGGCTGATCACCCTGTGGATCCTCAGCCTGATCGTGTTCTTCGCCGCCCAGGTGCTCCCGGGGGACCCCGCCCGTGCGATCCTGGGGCCCTTGGCCGCCCCCTCGGCGGTGGCGGCGCTCTCGCATCAGCTCGGGACCGATAAGCCGGTCATCGAGCAGTACGGCCTCTGGCTCGGCCATATCGTCACTGGGGATCTGGGGAGTTCCCACCAGTACCAGGCACCGATCGGTCCCCTTCTGGGAACGGCGCTGGTCAACTCGCTGAAGCTGGCGGCGCTGGCGTTCGTCCTGGTGGTCCCGCTGGGCATCGTCGGTGGCGTGATAGCCGCGCTGAACCAGGGCAAGCCTCTGGATCGCGTGATCAGTGTCTTCGGCCTGACGGGCACCGTGATCCCCGAGGTGGTGTCCGGGATCGTGCTGATCCTGGTGTTCGGGATCTGGCTGAACGTCCTGCCCATCCAGGCCTCCACCCCGCCCGGCTCGAGCTTCGCCACCCAGCTCAACCACCTCATCCTGCCGGCGATCCCGCTCGTGCTGATCCTGTTCGGCTATATCCAGCAGATGGCCCGCGCCGGTACCGTCGAGGCGCTGGCCTCCGACTACGCACGGACGGCGACGCTCAAGGGGCTGCCCCGCGGGGTGATGATCCGCCGCCACGTGCTGCGCAACTCGCTGTTGCCGACGATCACCGTGATCGCCAGCCAGACCGGGTACCTGATCGGCGGGCTGGTGCTGGTCGAGACGCTGTTTCACTACAACGGCATCGGAACGCTGATCTATAACGCGGCCAACAGCAAGGACTTTCCGATGCTCGAGGCCGGCGTGCTGGTCATCGGCGCGCTCTACATGGTGGCGACGCTGGGCGCCGACATCCTGTTCACCTTGCTCAATCCGCGGATCCGCTACCGGGGCACGCAATGAGCGTCGACACCGTACCCGTCGAGTCCGCAGCGGCGATCAGCGCCGGACAGGCTGACCTGCGTTGGGATCTGTTGGGCCGGCTGGTCCGGCAGAAGACGTTCATCGCCGGGGCGATCATCGTCGGCTTCTGGATCCTGGCCGCGATCTTCGGCAACCTGCTCGTACCCCACGACCCGTTCGCCCAGGACCTGCAGAACATCAACCAGGCGCCGTCGGGCGCGCACTGGTTCGGCACCGACCAGCTGGGCCGCGACATGTTCTCCCGGGTGATCACCGGCGCGCGCGACATCCTGATCACGGCGCCGTTGGCCACCCTGCTGGGCACCGTGCTCGGCACGGCGCTGGGGCTGGTCATGGGGTACTTCCGCGGGGGGGTCGACGACGTCGTCGGCCGCTTCGTCGAGGCTTTCCTGGCCTTGCCGCTGGTCGTCACCGGGATCCTCGGCGTGGTCGCGCTCGGTCCATCCAACACCACGCTGATCATCGTCATCGGGATCGTCTTCAGCCCGCTCATCGCCCGCACCGTCCGCGCCGCGGTCCTCCAGGAACGCGACCTCGATTACGTGGCCGCGGCGCGGCTGCGAGGCGAGAGCTCGCTCTACATCATGTTCGTGGAGATCCTGCCCAACGTCCTCGCCCCGATCATGGTCGAGTTCACCGTCCGCCTCGGCTACGCGGTGTTCACGATCGTCACCCTGTCCTTCCTGGGCTTCGGGATCCCGCCGCCCTCGTCCAACTGGGGGTTGGAGATCTCGACCAACTACGGCCTGGTGACCGCCGGCTACTGGTGGGAGGTGCTCTTTGACGCGCTCGCCATCGCCTCCCTCGTCATCGGGGTCAACATGGTCGCCAATTCCGTCGAAGCCACCCTGGACGAATCGTGACCACCGCCTCTGACCACCGGCTTGACGGCGTCACCGGCGACGCCGCCGACGCCCTGTCGCTCTCGCACGTGGAGATCAGCTACACGGTCCGCCGGCGCGCGCAGCGCGTCGTTCGCGACGTCAGCTTCCACGTCGCGCGCGGCGAGTCGTTCGGCCTGGTCGGCGAGTCGGGGTGCGGTAAGTCGACCATCGCGCTGGCCGTCGTCCGCTATCTGGCGCGCAACGGACGCGTCAGCGACGGCACGATCGAGATCGACGGGCGCGACGTGCTGTCGCTGAACCGTTCGGAGCTGCGCCACCTGCGGGCCGAGAGGGTCTCGATGGTGTACCAGGAGCCGGGCCGAGCACTGAACCCGTCGATCCTGATCGGACATCAGGTCGCGGAGGTCTACGAGATCGCCGGGCTGGGCCACAAGCCGGCGATGGAGCGAGCCCAGGAGATCCTGACCAAGGTGCGCATCTCCGACCCCAAGGGCGTGATGGGGCGGTATCCGCATCAGCTCTCGGGCGGCATGCTCCAGCGGGTCGTCATCGCCATGGCGCTGGCCTCCGAACCGTCGCTGCTGATTCTGGACGAGCCCACCACGGCATTGGACGCGACGGTCGAGGCCGAGGTGCTGGATCTGATCCGCGGCCTGCGCGACGAGTTCCACACGTCGCTGCTGTTCATCAGCCACAACCTGGCGGTGATCGCCAAGATGTGCGATCGGGTCGGGGTCCTGTACGCCGGCGAGCTGGTGGAGGAGGGCCCCGCGGGGGACGTGTTCCGCAACCCCCGCCACCCCTACACGGTGGGACTGTTGCGCTCCATCCCCCGGCGCGATCACGTCGAGCACACCAACGGGGCTCGGGCGCCGCTGGCCACCATCCCCGGTTCGCTGCCGGCGCCCGGCTCGGTCGTCGAGGGCTGCATCTACGCGGACCGCTGCGGCCTGGCCGACGAGCGCTGCCGCACGGAGGCCCCGCCGTTGTACGAGATCGGCGGAGGGCGAGGCTCTCGATGCCACTACCACGAGCGCGCGGAGACGGTGTCGCTGGACACCGAGGTCGAGCCCACGCCGGCGACCGGGGCCCGCGCTCGCTCAGGCGAGACGGTCGTGCAGATGCGCTCGGCCAGCAAGACGTTCCACATGGGCGGTCAGGCCGTCCGCGGACTGCACGATGTGGATCTCGACATCATCGCGGGCGAGACGGTGGGGCTGGTCGGCGAGTCCGGGAGCGGCAAGACCACGCTGGCGCGGGTGCTGATCGGCCTGATCGCACCCGACGCGGGCGGCGAGGTGACACTCGATGGCCGCGCGGTGGCGGCCGAGGCCCCCAAACGATCGGCCGCTGAGCAGAAGGCGCTGCAGATCGTCTTCCAGAACCCCGATTCGGCACTCAACCGCCGTCATTCGGTGAGCAAGCTCATCTCCCGCTCACTCTCCAAGCTCGGCGGCTACACCGGTACCCGGCTCCAGGACCGGCTGCTGTCGCTGGTCAAGTCGGTGAGGCTCCCGGAGCGCTATCTCGCGATGCGCCCCGTCCAGCTGTCAGGCGGGCTCAAGCAGCGCGTCGCGATCGCCCGGGCGTTCGCCGGCGATCCCCGGGTCGTGGTGTGCGATGAGCCGACCTCCGCCCTCGACGTGTCGGTCCAGGCGGCGATCCTCAACCTGCTCACCGACCTGCAGCGGCGTGAGGACGTCGCCTACCTGTTCATCAGCCACGACCTCGGCGTCGTCCGCTACCTGGCCGACCGGATCGTGGTGCTGTACCTCGGCCGGGTGATGGAGGTGGGGCCGGCCGACGACGTGTTCGCGCCACCGCACCACCCCTATACCGAGGCGCTGCTGTCAGCGGTGCCCACGCTGGACGACACCGACCGCCTGCGGATCCGCCTGGAGGGCGAGATCCCCAGTGCCGCCGATCCGCCGACGGGGTGCCCGTTTCACACCCGGTGCCCGCGCAAGATCGGCGAGATCTGCGAGACCACCGAGCCCGAGCTGCGCCAGGAGGAGGCCGGGCATGGGATCCGCTGCCACATCCCGCTGGCGGAACTGCGCCGGCTGCAGAACGCGGACACCGCCCCGGCCGGCGACCCCGGCCAGGTCAGCTGAGCGACTCCGCAGACGGGCCGCCGGACACGGTCACCCGGTCGCCGCCGGCCAGCGCCCGCTCGCAGGCGACGGCCACCGCCAGCGTCCCCAGCGCGTCGCGCGGGGTGCAGAACGGGGCGGCGTCTCGCTCGCCCCGGGCCAGGTCCAGGAAACGCCGCACCGAGCGGCGCATCGGGTCGCCGTAGCTCCCGGTGAGCGCGACGCCCCCGGCGACGCCGCCCAGGTCGAAGCTGCCCGGGCCGAGCTTGAGCACGATCGACGCCTGCGCGGCCATCACGTCGAGCGCGTGCACCGCTGGATGGCCGGTCGGGGTCCAGGCCACATCGATCGTGCCCACGGCCCCGGTGGCGAACTCCAGCGTGAGCGCGAGTGCGTCCTCGATCGCGGGGCTGGGGTCCCCCGCCTGGGCCAGCGGCACCGAGGAGCCGACGACGCGCGCCGCCGTGACCTCGCCGCCGATGGCGCGCTGGAGGTCGATGTGATGGCTGGCGCGCTCGAGGATCTGACCGCCCGACTGGCTGGGGTCCTTGAACCACCCGCGCGCCGCCACCGCGCCGTAGTTGCGCGAGACGAGCATCGC
>DASXCN010000206.1:0-4298 GCA_036491155.1 Solirubrobacteraceae bacterium
GGGCGGCGCGCACCGCGGCCAGGGCGCCGTCGACGTTGGCGCGGCGCATCGGCTCGGGGTCCTGCACGCACAGCGAGTTGACGCCGGCGAGGTTGTAGGCCACCTCACAGCCCTCCATGCCGCGCGCCATGGCGTCGACATCGAAGACCTCGCCCCGGACGACCTCGCACCCCTCGGCGCGAAGATCGCTCTCGGCCTCCTCTGAGCGGGCCAGCGCGACGACGTCGTCACCGCGCGCCAGCAGCCCGGTCACGAGTGCGCGGCCGATCACGCCGGTCCCTCCGGTGACGAAGACGCGTGCGGCCACCGGTTACTGGCGCAGGGCGGCGGAGGAGCGGATGAGATAGTCGGCGCCCGACCACGCGGTCACCACGGCGGCGATCACCATCGCCCACTGGTCCACGTACGCGCCCGCGAAGGTCACGTCCGGGCGCAGCATGGCCAGCGCGACGGCCACGAACTGCACCGTCGCCTTCCACTTGCCCAGCATCGAGGTCTCCAGATGGCGGCCGCCGGCCTCCACCGCCGCGCGCAGCCCGAGGATGGTGAACTCGCGGGCGATGATGATGAGCGCCACCCAGGGCGAGGCGCGGCCCACCGACACCAGCCCCACGAGCGCCGTCGTGACCAGCAGCTTGTCGGCCGTGGTGTCCAGGAACGACCCGAGCTTGGTGGTGACGTTCCAGGCGCGGGCGAGCCGGCCGTCAAACCAATCGGTGGCGGCGGCCAGCAGGAAGAGGATGGCCGCAGCGGTGTAGGAGTGGCTCAGCAGCAGCGCCATGATCACCGGAGAGACCACGATGCGCACGCCGGTGCCGACCGCGAGCACGCGAGATGATCGCAACGCGGTCAGAGTACCCGCCTCCACGGTCACGAGACTACCTCACAGCAGGGCCAGCGCCAGAGCGCGCGCGGCGTCGGCGTCGTCGGTGTCCAGCGCCGCCTCGGCGGCGGCCCGGGCGTCGGCCAGTGACACCTCGCGAAGGGCCGCCTTGACCTCGGGGACCAGCGCCGCCGCCATGCTCAGCTCGGTGACGCCGAGCCCCGCCAGCAGAACTGCCGCCGCCGGGTCCCCGGCCAGCTCTCCGCACACCCCGACCCATCGGCCGTGAGCCGCCGCGCCCGCCACGGTGGCCGCCACCAGGCGCAGCACCGCCGGCTGGGGGCCGGCCAGCAACGGGGCCAGGCGCGCGTCGCCGCGCTCGGCGGCCATCGTGTATTGGGTGAGGTCGTTGGTGCCCAGCGAGAAGAAGTCGACATGGGCGGCCAGGCGCGCCGCGCCCACCGCGGCCGCCGGAACCTCGACCATGATCCCCAGCTCCATGGGCGCGTCGATGCCGGTGTCGGCGCGGGCGCGGTCCAGCAGCGCGCAGGCGGCCGTGATCTCGCCCAGCGTGGCCACCATCGGCAGCATCGTCTTGACCGGATGGTCGGCGGCGACGCGCAGGATGGCGCGGAACTGCGTGGCCAGCAGCTCGGGGCGGGCCAGGGCGAGGCGGATGCCGCGCACCCCGAGAAAGGGGTTCTCCTCGGCGGGCATGGGCAGCGCCGGCAGCGGCTTGTCGGCGCCGGCGTCCAGCGTGCGCACGATCAGCGGCCGGCCATCGAGCGCCTGGGCGATCTCGCGCAGGGTCTCGGCCTGCTCCTCCTCGCCGGGCAGCTCAGAGCGACCCAGGAAGAGGAACTCGGTGCGCAGCAGACCGACGCCCTCGGCGCCCAGCTGCACCGCGCGGGCCGCATCGCTGCCGGTCCCCAGGTTGGCGAAGACCTCGATCCGCTCTCCGTCCCGGGTGATCGCGGGCTCGCCCGCCCGCTCCCGGGCCACGGCGCGCCGGCGCTCGGCACGCTCACGCCGCTGGATCGCGTCGTTGACCATGTCGGCCGGCGGGTCGACCATCACCGTCCCCGCCTCTCCGTCGAGGAGCAGCGTCGTCCCGTCGGCCACGGCCAGCACCTCCGCGCCGAGCCCGACCACGGCGGGCAGCCCCAGCGCGCGGGCCAGGATCGCGGCGTGGGCGGTGTTCGAGCCCCGCGCGGTGGCAATGGCCAGCACGTGCTCGGGGTCCAGCCCGGCGGCGTCGCCCGGGGTGAGCTCGTCGGCCACGACGATCCCCGACGCCGACGGGCGCCCCTCGCCGTCCCCCGTGATCGCGCTCACCACGCGGCGGCCCACGTCCAGCACGTCGGTGGCGCGCTCGCGCAGCAGCGGCTCGTCCAGGCCCCGGTAGACCGCCGCCACCTGCTGGGCGGCGTCATACCAAGCCCGCTCGGCGGTGGCACCGGCGGCGATGGCCGCGCGCGTGGGCTCCAGCAGGGCGTCATCGTCGAGCAGCGCGAGGTGGGCGTCGAAGATGGCGGCGTCGGCGGCGCCCGCGCGACCGCTGACGACATCGCGGTCGTGCTCGATGTCGTCCCGTGCGGCGGTCAGCGCACCGTCCAGGGTCCGCCATTCCTCCTCGGCGCCGCGGGCGTCGCGGTCGGCCGGGGCTGCGAGACCGAGGCCGAGGCCGAGGCGGTGGGCGGGGCCGATGGCGACGCCCGCGGAGGCGGCGACACCGGTGAGCACCGCGCCCGCCGCGGGCGGCTGAGCCGGCCCGGGCGCCGCGCCCGCCGCGGGCATCGCCCCTGCCGCGGACGCAGGGGAGGCGTCTTCCGAGGCGGCCGGCTCGGTCGCGACGCCGTCGCCGAACCCCTCGTCAGCCAGCGCGCGCAGCGCATCGATCGCCGCGGCGGCCTGCGGCCCGGTGGCGGTCACGCGCAGCGTGTCGCCGAGGCGCGCGCCCAGGGCGACCAGGTTGGTGAGACTGCGCGCGCTGATCGGCGCCCCGTCCCCATTCTTGGCCACGCGCACGTCGGCGTCGAAGCCGCGGGCGGTCGCCACGAATCGCGCGGCCGGACGCGCGTGCAGCCCGATGGCGTTGCGAACCTCCAGATCGGCGGTGGCATCGGCCTCCCCGCCGGGCGCGGCGTCGACGTCGGCGCCGGGGTCCGCGCCCCCGTCATCGCCGATCTGCGCTGTCTTCATCGCCAGCGCGCCGCGTGCCTCCGCGGCCACCTCGTCCAGCGAGGCTCCGCCCGCCGCAGCAGCGGCGGCGGCCACCGCGCCTTCAACCAGCGGCGCCGCGCTGAGCTTCACCGGCCCTGCGGCGCCCTCCAGCATCTCGGTGGCGAACTCGGCGCTCATCAGCGCGCTGCCGAGGTCCATGAGCACCAGCACCCCGTCGGAGGACATGGCCCGCTCGATCGCGGCCTTCACCCGCTCGGCGTCGGTGCCGAGCACGCCTTCCTCCTCGATGCCGCCGGCGGCTTCGATGGCCAGCCCCTCACCGCCCATCTCGCGCGCCAGACGCACGACGCCCTGCGCCAGGACGTCGCTGTGAGAGACGACGACGAGCCCGACCATTGGATGCGGCTCCTAGCCCGAGCCGTTGCGGGCGGCGCCGTTCCCGCCCAGCCCGTACGCGCGGTGCAGGTAGTCGATGGGGTGCACCGACGGCAGCTTGGTGCCATGCGTGATCTGCCAGCGGCACGTCTCCGAGTCGCAGGCGACCTGCGGAGCGCCCGAGGCCGCGACCTGATCAAACAGGTCGCGTCCCACGGCCATGGCGATGTCGTACTTCTCGACCTTCAGGCCGTAGGTGCCGGCGATGCCGCAGCAGCGCGAGTTCATCTCCTGGACGTCGAGGCCCGGCACCAGCGCCAGCAGCTCGAGTGCCGGCTTGCCCACCCAGTGGCCCTGCTGCTGGCAGGGGGCGTGGTAGGCGACCCGCTCGTCGATGGGGGAGAAGTCGGTCTTGAGCTCGCCGCGGTCGTGCAGCTCGAGCAGCAACTCGCAGATGTCGTAGGTGCGTTCGGAGACGAACTTCAGATCCGGGTCATCCTCGAGGGAAAGGATCTCGCGCGCTTCGCGCTTGAGCATCAGGGTGCAGCTGGTGGCGTTGCCGACGATGATCGTGTCCTCGTCGGTGACGTGCTCGCGCAGCGCGCGCGCCAGGCGCAGCACCACCTTGCGCCCCTCGTCGAAGAGCCCGCTGGACTGCAGGGGCAGGCCGCAGCAGTCCTGCTTGGGCACCACGACCTCGAAGCCGTTGTGCTCGAGGATCTCGACGACCTTCTGACCTTCCCACGGCTCGTAGTACTCGGTGCCGCAGCCGTGGAAGTAGACGATCTTGCGCGCTGCGGCCGGCCGCTCACCCGGCGTGCCCGCGGCACTCCTGGAGGCGGCGTGCTTGCGGGCCCACTTGGAGAAGCGACGTCCGGCGAAGGCCGGCGCCGGTGCGTCGCGGTGCACGCCCAGC
>DASXCN010000207.1:0-6342 GCA_036491155.1 Solirubrobacteraceae bacterium
AGGGTGGCGCGCAGGCGCAGGCCGTGGGCGCGCACGCGATCCGAGGTCGTTGCGTCCAGGAGTTGTGCCAACAGCTCGGCGGCCCGGCCGGCGCCGCCGGCGTCCAGTTGCAGGCCGGCCGCGCGGAGCAGGCGCTCGGCGCGCAGGTCGTCGTCACGGGCCGGGGTGCGCTCCAGAGCCAGCTCGAGCAGTTCGGCGGCGGCGTCGGGTGCCCCGCGTGAGGCCGCCAGCTCGGCGGCGGCGTCGAGCTCGCCGGCCACCGCGCGGTCGGCCCGGTCCGCGCTATAGGCGAGATGGCGGGCGCGCTGTTCGGGATCGGCGACCTGCTCGGCGGCCGCCCGGTGGGCGGCGCGCCGCTGGGCGGCCGATGCCGAGGCGGAGATCGCCGCGGCGAACAGCGGGTGCACGAAGGCGATCCGCCCGCGTTCATCGATCCTGACGATGCCCCGTGCCTCGGCGGCGGCAAGCGGCGCGGCATCGATGGCCCGCGTCGTGGGGTCGGCCAGGACCGCCGCGCGCAACAGCGCGCGCTGGGTTGTGGTGGGCAGCTTGGATACGCGCGACTCGGCCAGGGTGCGCACGTCGTCGGGCACCGGCAGGCGAGCGTCGGCGGCGCCGGCATCGTCGCTCACCAGGCGCGCAACCTCCAGCGCGTAGAACGGATTGCCGCGCGAGGCCTGGGCGATGCGGGCCAGGACGGGACGCGGGAGAGAGCGGCCCAGCCGGTCCGCGATGACCTCGCCGAGCGCCCCCAGGCCCAGCGGGCCCACCCGGACGCGCCGGACGCGTTCGCCCTCGACGGAGTCCAGCAACCCGATCCCGGCAGCGCGCGGCCGTGATGCGCACAACACGCCCACCGGCTCGGAGTCCAGGCGCCTGATGGCGAAGGTGACCACCCCCATCGTGGGCCCGTCGAGCCACTGGGCGTCGTCGAGCGCCAGCAGCACCGGGCGCTGGCCGGCGAGCTCGCGGACCAGCGTCAGCAGGGCGGTGGCCACGACACGAGCGTCGAGGGCCGGGCCCTCGGGCGCGGCGCGCAGCAGCGCCACCTCCAGCGCGTTGCGCTGCAGGTCCGGCAGCGCCGCAAAGTCCGGCTCGCGCACGGCGGCCAGCATGTCCGAGAGCCCTGAGAACGACAGCTTGGCCTCTGCCGCGGCGGGACGGCAGGCGAGCACCAGCACTCCGGCTCCGCCGGCCCGGTCGATGGCCTCCTGCCAGAGCGTCGTCTTCCCGATCCCCGCGTCCCCCTCGAGCGAGAGCGCGCAGCTCGCCGCCCTCATCTGGGCGAGGAACAGGTCTACTTGGGCCAGCTCGGCGTCGCGGCCTACCGCCGCAGGAGCTCGCATCGCCCACAAGGGTAGACCGCGCCGGTGTGGGATTCGTTAGCCCGCCTCCAGAGCGAGCGGACCGCTAGGACAACTCGTCGAGGACGAGCTCGATGGTGCGCTGCCGTCCGTCGCGTAGCACGACCGCGGGCACCGCCCGCCCGATCCGCTCGTGCACCATCAGCCGCTGCACGTCAGAGGCGTCGGTGACCGGCTCACCGTCGAGCTCGAGCAGCAGGTCGCCCCGTCGCAGGCCGGCCGCGTCCGCCGGGCTGTCGTCGATGACCTGCACGATCTGCACGCCGGCGCGACGCCCCAGGCGCTCCGCGGCTCGTGGCGGAAGGGGCCGTGGGGCAACGGCCACGCCGAGGTGGGCGCGACGGACGCGTCCGTCGCGGATGAGCGTGGAGATGATCACGCGGGTGGCCGCGTTGATGGGGACGGCGAGGCCCAGCCCGATGCCCGCGAGCGCGGTGTTGATGCCCACGACGCGGCCCGCTCCGTCCACCAGGGCGCCGCCCGAGTTGCCGGGGTTCAGGGCGGCGTCGGTCTGGATGACGTTCTCCACCACGCGGCGCGGCCCGCCGCGGGCGCCGACGGGGAGAGAGCGGCCAAGACCGCTGACGACGCCCGCGGTGACCGAGCTGGCAAAGCCGTTGGGGTTGCCGATGGCGATGACGAGCTGGCCCACGCGCAGGTCGGCGGCGTCGCCGAGCTGGGCGGGGGACAGGTCGCCGCCATCGGCCCGGAGCACGGCCAGGTCAGACAACGGGTCGGCGCCGACCACCGACATCGGGGTCTCGCGGCCGTCGCTGAAGCTGGCGACACCGTGGCGGGTGCCCTCCACGACATGCGCCGAGGTGATGACGAAGCCGTCAGAGGAGATGGCCACGCCGCTGCCGGCGCCCGTGGCGGGCCCGCGGCGGGTGCGGCGCTGGACCTGAAGGTTGGCGACGCTGGCGCTCAGCGCGTCGGCGACGCCGATGACGGTCTGTGAGTACGCGTCGAGGGCGACGGCGGACTGCTGGATGGGGTCGAGCGTCACGTTCGTGGACGCTCCGTCCGCGCGGTCCGCCCCGGGGACTGTTCCATTTCTGCTTGGCATGCAATAATCGTACACAACTGTTTGAACTCAAGCAATTGGAGCAAAGCAAAGTGTCTGATCCCATCACCCCCGAGCGGCAGCTGACCGACATCGTGATCAGCGTCGCCGCCCACGTGGAGGCGGAGCTCGAGGAGGCGCTGGCCGAGTACCGGCTCTCCCGTCCCAGCTTCCTCGTGCTCGACGCCCTCGAGCGCGCCGAGAACCACACCCTGAACCAGCGCGACCTGGTCAGCGCGCTGCGCCGCACCTCCGGGACCCTCTCGGTCCGCCTGGGCCGGCTGGAGCGCGCACGGATGATCACCCGTGAGCCCGACCCCGAGAACCGCCGCAGCGTCACGGTGACGCTCACCGACCGCGGCCGCGAGCTGGTGCTGCGCGCCCGCCCCGGGTACGCCGAGCGCGCCGTGCGGCTCGCCGGAGGCCTGCCCGATGGGGCCGCGGCCTCGCTGGGCGAGGCCATGGGCGCCTGGCAGGCCTTCTTCGAGCCCGGTGGGGGCGAGCACCGTCGCCTCGGCGTGGCCGTCGCGGGCGCCGCGGTGGCCAAGAAGATGCGCCGTGCCGTCGGCCTGGACGAGGAGCCCGGGTTGCTCGTTGTGCGGGTGAAGTCCGGGAGCGCGGCCGACACCGCCGGGCTCTCGCGCGGCGATCTGATCACCGCGGCGGGCGACCGGCCGACGCGCTCGGTCGGCGACCTGGAGCGTGCCGTGCGTGGCGCCAACGGGACGCTCGCCCTGAGCGTGGTGCGCGGCGTCGAGGCCCGCACCGTCGACGTTTCGCTGTCGTAACCGCCGGGTCCGGCCGGGCGGGGGCGCGCCCGGGCCGGGCCATCGGGCACACTCGGGGTCCGATTCGTGCGCGCACCCGTCAACACCCGGCGCCGTCTGAGCGCGGCGCTCGCCTGTATCGGGGCGATCGCCGTGCTGGTGGGCGTCCCCCTCACCTACGCCGGCCACGTCCTGGGCAACTCCGCCCAGTTCAGCGCCCGGGCCACGTCGCTGCTGGACAACCCCGACATCCGCTCGCTCATCGAGCAGCGCGTGCAGGAGCAGGCCATCCAGTCCGCCAACGTGCCGGCCCAGTACGCGCCGCTGGTCACCCGAGCGGTCAACGCCGCCGTGCGGACCAAGGCGTTCCAGCGCGCCTTTGACGCCTCCATCGCCGACCTGCACGCGTCGGTGTTCGACGCGGACTCAGACACCGTCACGCTCCGGCTCGCCCACGTGGGCGCGCTGGTCGTCAATGCGCTGCGCCACATCTCCCCGAGCCTGGCCGCGCAGGTCCCGCCCTCGCTGTCGCGCCAGGTGATCAACATCTCGAGCGGGGACTTCGGGCAGGCGACCCGCGCCGCGCGGGCCATCGCGCGCGCTCACAGCGAGGGGATCCTCCTGCTCATCGCCGCCGGGGTCGTCTTTCTCATCGCCATCGCGCAGGCGGGCGAGCGGCGGCGTGCCGCCGCCTACGTCGGGATCGCGATCCTGGTCGACGGGGTCCTGTTGGTGGCGGCCTACACGGTGGCCCGCCCCGCGGTCCTCAGCCGCTTCGCCGTCGGTCAGGACCGCAGCGCCGCCGGCGCGGTGTGGAACGCGTTCCTGTCGGGCCTGCGCTCGGACGCGGTGATCCTGGCCGCCGCCGGTGCTGTGGCCGCGGCGCTGATGATCATCGCTAGTGCAATAGGAGGCGGAGGGCGAGGACCAGCACGCCCAGAACCGCGCCGATCGCGGCCTGCCCGATGAGCGCCGCCCCGGTGAGTCCCGCGCGGACGCCGATGTAGATCTCGGCTCCGATGATGGCGGCATCGGCGACGTAGACCGTGCCGATCACGGCCGTGCTGAGCGAGGCACCGGCGATCCAGAAGACGATGAGCGCCACGAAGGGGACCGCGGCCCCGACGAAGATCGTGAGCTCGTGGATGGCGGCGTCGGCGAGACCGCCGACGGTCGCCCGCGTCTCATGCTCCAGCCGGTCACCCGTGAAGCGCGCGTAGGCCAGCGCGAGCCAGTAGGTCACCAGCGCCACCAGCACCCCGATCACGGTCTTCGCGTAGGTCTCCCTGAGCGCGCTCTCGGCCGACAGCAGCGTGGCCACGAGGATCGTCCCGTAGACGAGGCCGGCGGCGTTGTCGGGCATCGGCGTATTGTCATCGCCGCGCCGGACGCCGGGGGTCAGCGCGCGGTGGCGCGGACCATCCCGGGCATCCGCTCACGCCGGGCGAACACCCAGCTGCGCAGGGCCACGAACCGGGTCACCGTCGCCACCGTGGTGGCCACCACCAGCACGGCCACCTCGAGCAGATGCCCGGGATGGGGGCGCAGCGCGTTGAGAACGTCGAGGGCCCCGGCGGTCAACGCGAGCGCGATCACGTACACCACCCCGCCGGCCGCGTGCTGGCGCAGGAGTCCCGCCCGGCCCTTGATCCCGAAGGTGATCCGGCGGTTGGCCTGGGTGTTGGCCACCGCGGTCAGCGCCAGGGCCAGCGCGTTGGCCCCGTCGGCGCCCAGGGGTGCGCGGAGGAGCAGGTAGAGGATCGCGTAGGCGATCGTGGAGGCCACGCCGATGGCGGCAAAGCGCGCGACCGGCGCCGCGAAGAGCAGGCGCACCACACCCCGCAGGTCGGTCAGCGCGGTGGAGACGATGTCGACCCGCGAGTCCGGGTCGTCGATCCAGTCCACGGCGACCTCGTGGATGCGCAGGCCGCGCCGCTGGGCCAGGATGAGCAGTTCGGTATCGAAGAACCAGCCCTGGTCCTGGATCTGGGGCAGCAGCGTGCGCGCAGCGTCGGCGCGGATGGCCTTGAATCCGCACTGGGCGTCGGAGAAGCGTGCCCGCAGGACGTGGCGCAGCAGGAGGTTGTAGGCGCGGGAGATGACCTCGCGCTTGGGACCGCGGTCGATGCGGGCCCCGGACGCGAGGCGGCTGCCGATCGCCACCTCGCTGTGCCCGCACACCAGTGACGAGACCAGCGGGAGCAGCGCTCGCAGGTCGGTGGAGAGGTCCACGTCCATGTAGCAGAGCACGTCGGCATCGCTGGCCGTCCACGCCGCCCGCAGCGCCCGGCCCCGGCCCTTGTGCGCCAGGTGCAGCACGGTGACGTGCTCGAGCTCGAAGGCCATCGCCCGGGCCATCGCCAGCGTGGCGTCGGTGCTGGCGTTGTCGGCGATGACGATCCGCCAGGCGTAGGGCATCTCGTGCGAGAGGAACTCGTGCAGGCGCCCGATGGAGTCCTGGAGCACAGCCTGCTCGTTGTGGACCGGGACGACGATGTCGATCCGCGCGGCGGGCAGGGCGGGCACGGCGGGCAGGCCGCGCGGGCGCGCTGGTGCGTCGGACCCGAGGGTGAAGGTCATGGTCGGGCTCACAGTCTGGGGAGGAGTGACTGCCCAGCAGCATCGCCAGCGCGCCGAAGCCGACGCTATGAAGCGCCTAAGACGGACGTCTGAACCCAGAGACCGGCCAGGCGAGAGGGCCGGCTCCTTGGGGAAAGAGAGGAGCCGGCCCACTCAACTGTGAGAGAGGAGAGTTGCGCACGCGCCCCCTGCCCGCGCGTACGCACGACTCTTATCGGCAGTTCCGCGAATTTCGATAAGTTCTGCGCGATGTCCGTCATCCGTCGCCTCGCCGGCCCCTTCTTCGTGTTCGCGGGGGTCATGCACTTCGTCATCCCCAGGGCCTACCGGCGGATCATGCCGCCGTACGTTCCCGCGCACATGGCGATGGTCTACGCCAGCGGCCTGGCCGAGATCGCCGGTGGCGCCGGCCTGATGACGGCGCGCCACCGCCGGCGCGCCGGGTGGTGGCTGATCGGGACGCTGGCGGCGGTGTTCCCCGCCAACCTGCACATGGCGCTGCACTCCGAGGAGTTCCCGAAGGTCCCGGGCGGCGCGCGTGCCCTGTGGGCGCGGCTCCCGTTCCAGG
>DASXCN010000208.1:0-3806 GCA_036491155.1 Solirubrobacteraceae bacterium
TCGAACACGGCCGGGATGAGCAGCTCATACAGCGCGCCCGATCGCCGGATCGCCGCCGCGCCCAGCTCCTCCTTGCCGCCGGGGAAGTGGTGATACAGAGAGCCCAGCGGTGCCTTGGCGGCGCGCACGATCTGGTTGACCCCGGTGGAGGCGTACCCCTGCCGGCGCAGCAACTCGGCGCTCACGTCGATGAACCGATCCTTCGTATCCGTCGCCACTCGATCCTCCTTGCGCCGAGGCGCCCTTGCGCCGCTAAATAGAGCGCTCTATTCTACTCGCTAGAGCGATCTATCTAGGAGAAGACAACGATGATCCAGTCCTGGCTGGCCAAGAAGCTGATCTCATTCGTGATGGGGCGCACCCGCGAGGGTGATGTCCGCCCCACCCTCTTGCTCGACGCGCCCGACGTCGAGCTCACCTTCCCGGGCCGCAACTCCTGGTCGGGGACCTTCCGCGGCAAGGATCAGGTCGCTCGCTGGCTGCATCGCTTCGCCGCCGTCGGGATCCAGATCTTCCCCGACGAGGTGGTGGCCACCGGCTTCCCGTGGCGCACCACCGTGTGCGTGCGAGGTCGTGACTACCTGCGCAACGCCGAGGGCGACACCGTCTACGAGAACCGATACGTGATCTGGGGCCGCATGTCGTGGGGCCGGCTCAAGGCCTACGAGGTCTACGAGGACACGCACAAGGCCGACGCGTTGGACCAGTATCTGGCGCAAACCCGGCCCGAGCTGGCTGTGGCGTGACGGCTGCTGCCCGCTCCGCGCCGGCTGTGGCCTGACAGCGGCACTCAAGTTCCCGGTCGCGCCGGTCGATGCGACGGGAACAATGAGGGCACGAATTGGGCGCGCGCTTCCGCGCTCCGCTGAGCTGAACCCTGCCGAGCGCGGGCTGCTGGCGGCTGCCTTCGTGGCGCTCGGCGTCCTGCTCATCGTTGCCGCCGCCAACGCACTCTTGGGCCTCGGCGGCGCTGGCGCCCACCCGGTGATCCGCGACTGGGACAGCTGGGCCATCGGCACCCTCGTGGTGCTCATCATCTGCCTGCGGCCGCTGCGCATCCACGCCCGGCGACGCTCGTTCGGGCTCATCGCCGCCGGCGTCACCGCCTACTCGGCGGGCAATGTCGTCTGGACCACGTGGCTGTCGCACACGGCCACCCCGCCGGTTCCGTCGATATGTGACGTGCTGTGGCTGGCCTTCTATCCGCTGGCGGCGGCGGGCATCGTCGGCCTCACCGGCATCCGCGGCCGCAACCGGCCCCCCGCGGGCGTGTGGCTCGACGGGATCGTGGCCGGCGGCGGGCTGGCTGCCATCGGCGCCGCGATCATCGTGCCGACGGTCCTGTCGGGGCACGGCAGCGCCGCCACGCTCGCCATGGATCTCACGTTCCCCGTGGGCGACCTTCTCCTCGTTGGCCTGGTGGTGGGCATCGTCGCACTGCGCAGCTGGCGGATCGACCGCGGCTGGGCGGCGCTGGGCGCCGCCTTCGTGCTGTTCGCCGCCGCCGACCTGCTGGACGCCGTCCAGGCCACCGGCGCCGGTCGCCCGAGCGCCGTGACCGACCTCACCTACCTGCTCGCCCTCTCGGCCCTCGCCTTCGCCGCCTGGCAGGTTCCGCCCAGCCGGCCCGAACCGAAGTTCGCCTCATGGTCGGTCCTGCTGGTCCCGAGCGGCTTCATGTTCGCCGCCCTCGCCCTGCTCCTGCTGGATCACGTGCACAGGCTCACCGCCCTGCCGTTCGGCCTGGCCACCGTGACCATGCTCGCCGCGATCGGCCGCATGGTGGTGGCCTTCCGCGATGCCCGCGGCCTGGCCGAGGCGCGCCGGCTGGCCGGCACTGACGACCTCACCCTGCTGCCCAACCGGCGCCGTTTCATGGCGCTGACCGAGGAGGCGATCGCGGCGAGCGAGGCCTCCGGTCGCGGCCTCGCGGTGCTCATGCTCGACCTCGACAACTTCAAGCAGCTCAACGACACGCTCGGCCACCACGCCGGCGACGAGCTGCTGCGCAAGATCGGCCCACGCGTCACGCGCGCGCTGCGCCACCTGCACACGATCGGTCGGCTGGGCGGCGACGAGTTCGCCGTCCTCGTCTATCCCGCGCCCGGGGAGGCGGCCATCGTCGAGATCGCCCAGGCGATCCTCGGCGCATTGCGTGAGCCCTTCACCGTCAGCGAGCTGTCCCTGCGCGTCACCGGCAGCCTCGGCATCGCCACCTTCCCTGACCACGCCAGCGACGCCGCCGAGCTCATGCGCCACGCCGATATCGCGATGTACCAGGCGAAGACGAGCCGGGACCGCTACGACTTCTACGCGCATGAGCGCGACACCCATTCCCTGGAGCGCCTCTCGCTCGCCGCTGAGCTCGCGGCCGCGCTGTCGGGTGACGGGATCGAGGTCCACTACCAGCCGAAGGCCGACAGTCGCACGCGGCGCATCGTCGGCGTAGAAGCGCTGGTGCGCTGGCGCCGCGCCGACGGGAGGCTGGCCCCGCCCTCGGAGTTCGTCGGGCCCGCTGAGCACGCCGGCCTCTCGCGTGAGCTCACCCGGCGCGTGCTCGAGCTCGCGCTCGCCCAGGCCCGCCGCTGGCGCGACGCCGGCTACGACCTGCAGATGGCGGTCAACACGACGGTCGCGGATCTGCTGGACGTCACCTTCCCCGACGAGGTTCACGCTGCCCTGGTCCGGCATGGCGTCCCGGCGCAGGAGCTCGTGCTCGAGGTCACCGAGTCATCGGTCCTCGCCGACCCGGAACGGATCAGCGCCGTCATGCGGCGACTGGGTGAGCTGGGCGTCGAGCTGTCGCTCGACGACTTCGGCACGGGCTACTCGTCGATGGCCCACCTCAAGGCCCTTCCGGTGGGCGAGCTGAAGATCGACCGCTCGTTCGTGTCGCGGATGTGCAGCGACGCCACGGACGCGGCGATCGTGTACGCGCTGATCCAACTGGCGCGCAAGCTCGACATCCGCCTCGTCGCCGAGGGTGTCGAGGACCGCTGGACGTGGGACGCGCTGCGCGTCCTGGACTGCGATCTCATCCAGGGCTATCTCATCAGCCGGCCGCTGCCCGCAGCCGAGATCGAGACCCAGCTCGAGTCCCAGCGCCGCCAGCGCCTGAGCTCGGGCCTCACGCACCGCCACGATCAGCTCAACTCGCAGCGGCGCTCGATCGACCGCGCGCGCATCGCCGTCTGATCCAAGCGGCCCCAGGGCGGTCAAGTAGGATCGCCCGCCATGCCGATCGGCATCATCACCGGATCCGGGACCCACGCGCTGCCCGGCTTCGCGGATGCCCAGCTGCTGTTGCATGAGACGCCCTTCGGCACGGTCGAGGTCTCGCGCGGGCGCTTTGCCGGAGCTGATGTCCTCCACGTCTCCCGCCACGGCGCGGGCCACGTGCGGCTGTCGCACCAGGTGCCCCACCGCGCCGACATCCGGGCCCTGCACGACCTCGGCGCCACGGCGGTGATCGGCTGCACCGCGTGCGGGGCGGTGGACCCCAGCCTCCAGCTCGGCTCGCTGGTGGTCTTCGACGATCTGCACTTTGCGTCCAACCGGCTGCCCGATGGGTCGCTGTGCACGTTCTTCGACGCGCCGGGCGATCCGGCCCGCGGTCACTGGATCCTCCACGGCGGACCGTTCTCCCAGCAGGTGCGCGCCGCGCTGCTGGACGCCGCCGCACGGGCCGGTCACGGCGCCCGCGACGGCGGCGCCTATGGACACGTCGACGGACCCCGCTTCAACACCCCGAGCGAGATCGCCCAGCTGGCCGGCTGCGGGGTCGTGGCGGTCAGCCAGACCGGCGG
>DASXCN010000209.1:0-7923 GCA_036491155.1 Solirubrobacteraceae bacterium
GGGAAGGCAGCCGGAGCCGGTGGTGTCCTGCACGAACTTGTCCATCAGCCCGCTGTCAAACGCGCTCTGCTCGGCCGAGTAGCCGTGGTTCTGGTCGCAGGTCAGAGCCTGGCTCGGGTCCAGACGCTGCGGGTCGTTGACATTCGGGTTGGCCGTCAGCAGCGCGTCGTTGAGGCCGTTGACGGTCGGGGTCCCCGGCGCCGCGTGGAACTGCGGCTCCCCGGGCGGGTTGGTCGCGAACGGATAGGTCCCGAAATAGTGGTCGAACGAGATGTTCTCGCCGAAGATGACGACCACGTGCTTGATCGGTGTTGCGGTGGCGACGGTGGCCGGGTCCGGGGTTGGCGAACTCGCCGTGGACACCGAGAGACCGATCGCTGAGGCCCCGATGGCGGCTACGCCGATCACCGCAGCGATGAGTTTCTTGCGGAGGTGCAAGTGAGCTCCTTTGCTCAGTTGGCGGACGGCAGCAGGGTCTGTGCCACGGCCGCCCCCGTGGCGACAGCGGCATCCTCTTTCCTGCGCCTCGCCCCGATGTGAACCTGGCGTCACACACTCGTGTCCATCCTGTTCACGCCTGGGCCACGAGTTGGTAACAACCGGCCGCGAGTCCGCCGGTTAGCGTGCCGGGACGACGGCGCCGTCGCGTCGTCGCCATCACTCGACATGCCAGGCTCATCGATCAGCACGGACTCGCTGCGGGGCGGCGAATCAGGGGACGACGGTCCTGAGGGCTCCTCGCGGTCGCGACGGTTGATGTGGTGGCTGGCCGGCATCGGCGGTCTCGCCCTCGTCGCCATCCTCGCTGCCGCCATCATCCCGGGCTCACATACGACGGCCGCCAAGCAGCCGTTCAGCACACTCGCGGTGGCGCCCCACAGCTCGTCGGCCAACCAGCTTCGCTCCCGTCTCTCCTCCGTCTACGGGTCGGCCATCCCGGCCAGCAAGTACGGCACGAGGATCTCGCGCCAGGAGAACGGGATCGGCCCCAATGGCCAGATCGCCTCCGACCTGGACCCGTTGCCGCCCAACTCGTTTGACCGCCCGGTGGCGGGCTATATCCACTACGCGCTGGGGGTCTCTGGCCAGCTCGGCACCGCGGTCTCGGCGCTCACCGTGCAACTGCAGGCCGGGGACCGCGCCCGGGCCGAGCGCGCGTGGAACGTGGCCTTCACGGACTACCTGCACCTCGGGGCCGTCTACGGGCTCCTGCCCGGCAAGCTCAACGATCGCCTGGCGCAGATCCCCACACACCTCAACCAGACACAGTTCACCGGGCTGCATCGGGTCGAGAAGGGCCTGTGGCAGGGCGCCCCGCTGCGCTCGCTGGTGCCGGTCTCGCAGGCGATCACTGCCGCGATCCCGTCGCTGAAGCGCACGCTGCCCAAGACAGAGATCGACCCCATCGATTACGCCGCCAGGGCCCACGAGATCCTCGAGGACGCCCAGCGCGACCTCATGAGCGGCAACCAGGTCGCCTGGAGCGGCCAGGGAGTGCTGGGCACCGCCGCCGGGATCACGGCGACCCGGGAGGTCGTCCGCACGCTGGCGCCGCTCATGCAGGGCCGCGACAACACCCTCGTCGAGGTCGACAACTGGTTGGTGCGCCTGCAGGCCACCTTCAAGACCATCCGCCGGCCTGATGGCAGCTACCCGACGCTTGACCAGCTCACCATCGCTCAGCGCGAGCGCATCAACGGCAGCCTCGCGGGAGCGCTCACCGCGCTCGAGGAGATCCCGGGCACGGTCGAGACGGTGGGGCTGCCCAACATCCCGACCATCGCCGGCCAGGAGCACAGCAAGTGAGCCCGGTCGATCGCCGCGGCTTTTTGAAGGGCTCGCTCACGGCGCTGGGCGGCGCCGGGGCCGGGGCCGCCGCCGGGCTGGCCGGCGCCGATCGTGCGCACGCGGCGCCGATGGCCGACCTGGCCACCGCCGCGCGCGACGTCAACGCACGCGAGCTGACGCAGAGCCTCCCCTTCGACGGCTTCCATCAGAGCGGCATCGTCACACCCAAGCCGGCACAGGCCACCGTGGTCGCGCTCGACAGCGTCGCCCCCACGCGGACGGCGCTCATCGAGGGACTGCAGGCCATCTCCGCAGAGGCGCGCCAGCTCACCCAGGGCGTGTCCGTCGGCGTGGCCGAGATCGACGACCCGCCCCCGGACTCCGGCATCCTCGGCGCCTACAACGCGCCCGACTCGCTGAGCGTGACCATCGGGTACGGGGCGTCGCTGTTCGACGGCCGCTACGGCCTCGCGTCCAAGCGGCCGCCGCATCTGACCGAGATGCCGTCGTTCGCGCTCGACGAGCTTGACCCGACGCGCACCGGCGGCGACGTGATCCTCCAGATCTGCGCGGGCCAGCGCGACACGGTGGTGCACACCGTGCGCGAGTTGATGCGCGCGGTCGCCGGCAAGCTCGTCATCCGCTGGATGCTCGACGGCTTCCAGACCGCCGTGCGGGACCGCGACCCCAAGGCCAACACCCGCAACCTGTTCGCCTTCCGCGACGGGACGGCCAACCCCGACGTCACCAACGCGGCGAAGATGGACGAGCTCATCTGGGTCAGGGCCGCCGCGGGCGAGCCGGCCTGGACCTCCGGCGGGAGCTACATGGTGGTACGCACCATCCGCCAGCACGTCGAGTTCTGGGACCGCGTGGGCATGCTCGAGCAGGAGCAGATGATCGGGCGCTATCGCGTGAACGGGGCGCCCCTGGGCGGCACCTACGAGCACGAGGACCCGCGCTTCGACCTCGACCCCAAGGGCGACCGCATCCCGCTCGACGCTCACATCCGCCTGGCCAATCCCCGCAAGCCCCAGACCGAGCACCAGCGGATCCTGCGCCGCGGTTACAACTACGACCGCGGGGTCGACGAGGCCGGCAACCTCGACCAGGGGTTGCTCTTCATGGCCTTCAACAAGAACCCCCACAAGCAGTTCGCCGTCATTCAGCGGCGCCTGGAGACCGAGCCGATGACCGACTACATCCTCCCCGTCGGAGGCGGCTACTTCTTCGTGCCGCCCGGGGCGCGCGGGAGCGGCGACTGGGTCGGGTCGGGCCTGGCCGACTGAGCGCGCTGCGTGGGCGGCCGCGCTACGAGCGCGCGATCGAGGCCGGGTCGGTGCGTTCCAGGCGCGTCATGGTCACGCTCGCGGTCAGCGTGGCGCTGGCCGCGCCGCGGTAGACGCCCTTGACGGGGGGGACGTCGGCGTAGTGGCGGCCGTGGCCGATCTTGACGTGGCTCTCGCCGGCCAGGACGCGGTTGGTGGGGTCAGCGCCCACCCACACCGGGTCCCCGCCGCTGGCCACCGGGAGCAGCGCCTCGAGCCAGGCGTGGGTGTCGACCTCCACCGATTCCTGGCCGTTGCCCGACCCGGCGGTGAACAGGTAGCCCGAGACGTAGCGCGCGGCGATCCCGTGACGGCGCAACAGAGCCAGGCCAAGGTGCACGAAGTCCTGGCACACGCCGGCGCCGGCCTCGAGCAGGTCCACGACCCGCGAGTCGACGTACGTGGCGCCCTGGCGGTATTCGAAGCGGTCGGGGATGAGCTCTGAGATGAGCTGCACCGCGGCCAGCGGCGACGACGCCGCCCGGGCGGCCGAGAGCAGCTCTCCCAGCACCGGGTGGTCAGGGGCGTCGTCGGTCTGCAGCAAAAACTCCCCGCCGGCCTCGCGATAGTTGGGGTCCGCCAGCGCCTCCCACGTCGCGTGGGGCGGCTCGGGCGAGGGCTGGGTGCTCACCCGCGCGCGGACGTCGATGCTGAGCTGCCGGTGGGGCCGGGAGATCTCGAACTCCACCACCTCGGTCCCGAAGTAATCGGTGTGCCGGTGGATGCGGACCTCCGGGGTCAGCCGCACGCCGAACTCATCGCAGCGCTGGCGCCCGTTGCCCTGAGGCTTGACCCTCAGCGCGTTGAGGTTGTCGACGACGTCGGTGTCGTACGCGTACTCGGTGAGGTAACGGATGGCGAAGTTCATGACGACGGTGTGGGCGGCGGTGGACCGTCAGACATGAACGGCGGCCAGGGCGGCGATCGCAAAATAGCGTGTGTCGATGTCGCGATCCACCAACTCCAGCTCGTCCTGTACCCGCTCCAGGATGAGCTCCAACGCGCCGCCCTCGTCCGGCGCGCGCCGCTGGAGCTCGAGATCGGCGATGAGCCGGCCCAGCCGCAGCACCGGCGGCGAGGATCGCGGCTGGGAATCGGCGGCGGTGAGCGCCGCGGAGAGCGCCTCCACCGACGAGGCCACCGACCCCGGGTAGGCGGAGTCGAAAAGCAGGAAGCGGATCACCGGCCCGACGGTGGGCGCCACGCGCACCGCGCGCCGGTAGGCCTGAAAGCCGCCGACCGCGTGCAGCAGGGCCAGCGCCTCGGTCTCGTGGCCATCCTCCAGCGGGCCGGCGGGAATGGCGACCCGGAGCATCCGCAGGATCATGTCGGCCTCGTCGATGCGCCCGCCGGCCTCGAGGAAGGCCCGGCCCTCGTCGCGCAACAGCGTGCGGTCCAGCAGCCCCCAGAACAGCGCGCAGTGCTCCTTGACCTCCTGGTAGAAGGAGTACGGCCCGGACTGGAGCGCCGCCTGGAGGTCATAGCGCCCGAGCAGGAGGTAGAAGGAGTTCAGGGCCTCCCACATCTCGGTGGAGATGACATCGCGCAGGGTGCGCCCCCGCTCGCGCGCGCGGGCGACGCAGGAGACGACCGAGGCGGGGTTGTCGGTGTCCAGGGTGAGCAGGCGGGCCACCTGGACGCGGGTGGGCGCGGCGGGTGCGGGCGGGGCGTCCTCGTCCACCGCGTGCCCCTCCTCGCCCAGCGCGGGCGGCTTGGCGCCGATCGTGGCCAGCACCCCCTCCCAGCTGAGGGCGACGCCCCGCTCGCCGGGCCCGCCGGCCACGTCGGCGTGAAAGGCACCGTCGAGGATGCGGGCGGTGTGCTCGGCGCGAGTGAGGTCGCGGCCCAGCCAGAACAGCTCCTGGGCGATCCGCGCGAGCATCAGGATGTTCCGCCCGGTGCATGCACCGGGCGGCCCGGCGGTGCATGCACCGCCGGGGGCGTGGCCGCATGCGGCCACGCCCCTTGTTGCTGTTGCTGGGCCTGGCTCTGCCACCCGCCGTAGCGCACGTCGGGCAGGCGCGGCCGGCGCTGCAGCGGCATCGCCCCGTCACGGGCACCGGGGTCGCCCTGGTCCTCCTCGTCTAACACCCAGGTGTCCTTGGAGCCGCCGCCCTGGCTCGAGTTGACGATCATCGACCCTTCACGCAGGGCCACGCGGGTCAGCCCGCCGGGGACGATCCGGATCTCCTCGCCGAACACCGCGAACGGCCGCAGGTCGACGTGGCGCGGGGCCAGGCGCCCGCCGCCCACCTCGGTCGGCGCGGTGGAGAGATGGACGAGCTCCTGGGCGATGAAGCGGTCGGGGTCCTCCTCGATCATCCGGGCCTGGAGCTCGCACTCGGCCGCGGTGGCGTGGGGCCCGATGAACACGCCCTTGCCCCCCGACTCCGAGGTCGGCTTGATGACCAGCTCCGAGAGCCGGCCCAGCACGTGCCGGCGTTGGGTCTCGTCGGAGAGCAGGTAGGTGGGGACGTTGTCGAGGATCGGCTCCTCGCCGAGGTAGAAGCGGATCATCTCCGGCACGTGGTGGTAGATCGCCTTGTCGTCGGCGACGCCGGTCCCGATGGCGTTGGCGATGGCCACCGTGCCCGCGCGGTAGGCGCGCACCAGGCCGGGCACCCCGAGCATCGAGTCGGGGCGGAACTCGAGTGGGTCGATGAAGTCGTCGTCGACGCGGCGGTAGATCGTGTGCACGCGCTGCAGGCCCGAGGTGGTGCGCATGTAACAGACGGCGTCGCGCACCACGAGGTCTCCGGGCTCCACCAACTCCACCCCCATCTGCCGCGCCAGGAAGGCGTGCTCGAAGTAGGCGGAGTTCATAGCGCCCGGGGTCCACAACACGACCGTGGGATGGCTCTCGGCCGCGGGCGCGACCGCCCGCAGCGCATCGAGCAGCAGCGAGGGGTAGTTGTCCACCGCGCGGATCCGGTGCCCGGCGAACAGCTCGGGCATCAGCCGGGTCATCGCGACACGGTTCTCGAGCACGTAGGAGATCCCCGACGGGGTCCTGACGTTGTCCTCGAGTACCCGCCAGCGTCCGGAGCCGTCGCGCACCAGGTCACAGCCGCAGACGTGGCAGTACACGCCTCCGGGCGCGCGGACGCCATGCACGGGCCTGGCGAAGCTGGGACGGCTGACGATGAGCGACCATGGCACGACCCCCGCCCGCACGATCTCGTGGGCGTTGTAGACGTCGTCGACGAAGGCGTTGAGCGCGCGGATGCGCTGGGCCAGCCCGCGCTTGATCGTCGTCCACTCGGCGGCGGTCAGCACGCGCGGCACGAGGTCCAGCGGCCAGGCGCGGTCGCGGCGCTCACCATCGGAGCCGGCGACCTCGAAGGTGATTCCCTGCTGCATGAAGATCGTGTCACGGCGCTTGCCGGCGGCTTGGAGCGCCTCGGGTCCCAGGCGCTCGAGCGTGGCCAGCAGCGACGCGGCGTGTGGGAGGGGGTGCCCGGCCTCGTCCAGCAGCTCGTCGCAGCATCCGTCCGGGATGCGGTACTGCAGCCGGGGCGTCTCGGTGGGGGTCACCGCCTCTATGTCTACTCGTTCACGGGCGCGAGCGCCATCGGCACTCGGACAACCCGATGGCCCCCTGCCTATCCCAGCGGCGTGCAAATACTCAACTACTGCAAAGCGGTCAGAGGGCGAGGCGCCTGGGCGAATACAGAGGTGCGGGGCGTACATCAGCCGCTCCGACGCCACGACTGCGTGCGCGGAGGACTCGGCCAAGGACGAGCTGGGCCAGATCGCCGCCACCGTCAACGCGGTCCGCGGGAAGGTCGTCAGCGACCTGTAGGGCTACAACACCACCGCCGACCGCCTCAGCGAGACCATCGGCCTCGTGGCCCGCACCGCCCGCGACCTGGCGCGGCGCGCGCTGGAGGTGCACCTGGGGCTGTCGTGATCTACGCGTCGGGGTGGGCGAGCGGTCACGCGATCAGGCGCGGCATGCCGCCGGGGGACCGTTCCTGCTCTCAAGCCGTTCCGGGCCGAGGTCCTCGAGCGGGTCCTCGAGACGGTGTTCGCGGCGCGCGGGTAGCGCCGGGTTGCCCGACACCGGTTGAGTTGACTCTCCAGAGCGCACGGTGCCCGTGCTGGCAGTGCGTGCTCTGGGGAGTCAACATGACATGCGTTCCGAAGCACACGGGCCGAGATCGCCGGGCGTGTGCTCGGAGGTGTCAGCGGGGCCTCAACAGTATCGCGGGGCGCGGGCGACGCGGCGGCGGGGCGGCCAAAGGGAGCTGAGGCCCCAGACCAGGGGCCCCGGGGTCTCAATGGGGGCGCAGATGAAGCGGGCGTGGCGGCTGCGTTGTGGGGGAGCTGGCGTCGTGGGACGCTAGTGGCCGGCCGCGGCCGCGAACAGCTGCTCGTGGGCGTCGAGCTTGGCGCGCAGCTCCTTGGCCTGGCTGCGCTGAGCGGAGAGCTCGGGATCGCAGTCGCGGTCTTCGGAGGGCAGGGTGTCGATCTTCTCGATCTGGGTGTCGTCGTCGGTGAGCACGACGGTGTTGAGCGAGCCGACCTGGGCCCGGGAGATCAGGATGCCGCGGTTGATCCCGGCTACACGGGCTCGGACTCGATGCTGCACGAGGCGGTTCGCGCGGGGGCGCGCGGGTTCGTGCTCAAGACCTCGCCTGCGCTGCGTCTCACCGACGCCCTTCGCGCCGCCGGCGTCGCAGCCGATCACCGGATCGGGGAGCGATTGGAGCAGCTGGGCGGGGACATCGGGGCCTCGCGCCTGCACATTTGCATTCTGGGCCAACCCTTCGGCCGGTGTCGCGTTCTTATGAAGGGGCCCAGATGG
>DASXCN010000210.1:0-22220 GCA_036491155.1 Solirubrobacteraceae bacterium
TTCGCGCACGAGTACCTGGTGACCCAGCCCTTTCTGGAGCGGCGCCGAACCCGGCCGGGTGGGGACTTCGTGCACCTGCCCACGCTGCGCGACCCCGACAACCTCATCTACTTCCGCGAGGAGGGCGCGGGGCTCGTCATGGGCGGCTACGAGCGCCACAGCGCGCCGTGGTTTCTCGACGAGCACGAGGTCGACCGCATCCCGGCGGACTTCAACGGGCGTCTGCTGGAGGAGGACTGGCCCCGCTTTGAGGAGATCGCCACCAACTCGTCCAAGCGCGTGGCGGCGATGGAGGACGTCAAGGTCACGCGCCTGATCAACGGCCCCGAGGCCTTCACCCCCGACAACGAGTTCTGCTTGGGCGAGTCCGATGTTCGCGGCCTGTTCGTGGCCGCCGGCTTCTGCGCCCACGGGCTGGCCGGCGCGGGCGGGATCGGCAAGGTGATGGCCGAGTGGATCGTCGCCGGCGAGCCGTCGCTGGATGTCTGGGAGATGGACATCCGCCGGTTCGGCCCGCAGTATCGGTCCCCGCGCTACACGCTGGCGCGCACCAAGGAGGTCTACGAGACCTACTACGACATTCGCTACCCGGGCCACGAGCGGCAGGCGGGACGGCCGCTGCGCACCTCGAGCGTCTACGCCTGGCACCGCGATCACGGCGCCGCCTTCGGCGAGAAGTCTGGCTGGGAGCGCGTCAACTGGTATGAGTCAAACGCCGCCTTGGGCGACGAGAACCTGCGCCCCCGCGGATGGGCCGGGCGCCACTGGTCCCCGGCGATCGGCGCCGAGGCGATGGCCACCCGGACGACGGCCGGCCTCTATGACGAATCGTCATTCGCCAAGCTCGAGGTCTCGGGGCCGGGGGCGGCTCAGCTGCTCGAGCGGTTGTGCGACAACCGGATACCCAACGAGCCCGGCCGGATCGTCTACACCCAGATGCTCAACCGGCGCGGCGGGATCGAGTGCGACTTCACGGTCACGCAGGTGGGGTCCGATTCATTTCAGATCGTCACCGGCACCGCCTTCGGCAATCACGACGCCGCCTGGATCCGCCGCCACCTGCCCCACGACGGCTCGGTGTCGCTGTCTGACGTCACCTCCCGGTGGGCCTGCTTTGCCCTGTGGGGCCCCAAGGCCGCCGAGATCCTGCGCCCGCTCACGCCCGACCCGCTGGACTTCGGCTACATGCGGATGCGCGAGATCGCGGTCGGGGACGTCCCGGTGCGCGCGCTGCGGGTCACCTTCGTCGGCGAGGCCGGGTGGGAGCTGTACTGCCCTACCGAGTACGGCGCGGGCCTGTGGCGGGTGCTGTGGGAGGCGGGCCGGCCCCACGAGCTGGTGGCCGGCGGTTACCGCGCCATCGACTCGCTGCGTCTGGAGAAGGGCTACCGGGTGTGGGCGGCCGACATCACGCCCGACGAGACGCCGCTGGAGGCCGGGCTGGACTTCTGCGTGCGTAAGGACCGCTCCTTCGTCGGCGCCGACGCGCTGCGCGCGCCCGAGCGGCGGCTGCGCTGCCTGGTGCTGGAGGACCCGCGCTCGGTGGCGCTGGGCAACGAGCCGGTCCGCGTGGGCGAGGAGATCTGCGGACGGGTGACCACCGGTGGCTACGGGTACGCGGTGGAGCGCTCGATCGCCTACGCCTATCTGCCCGCCGAGCACGGCGTGGGCACCGAGGTCCACATCGACATCTTTGGCCAGTGGGTGGCCGGCGAGGTGACCGCCGAGCCGCTGCTGGACCCCGACGGCGCCCGGATGCGCGCGCTCGGCTGAGGGCCAGAGCGTCCGCAGCGCCCGCCACCGGAGGGCTGACGTTCTGGCTTGCATCTACAGCCCAAAGGGATAGGATCGCTGATCTCGTGACGTGGGGATTTCTGTGGCTGATGTTGGCGCTCAAGCTGCCGATCGCGGCGCTCATCTACCTGGTTTGGTGGGCGATCAAGCAGGAGCCGGAGGACGAGACCTCGTCAGACGACGACGGCGGCATCAAGCGCCATCGCCCACACCCACGCCAGCCGTTCCCCCGCCGCCCGCGGCGCGGTCCGCACGGTGACCCGGCCCCGCGCCCGCCCGCTCGGGTCCGGACCGTTCGCGCCCGCGCCCGCACCGTCGGGCACTGACCGCTCACCGCCCGGCGCGACCTGCGTCGCTGTCAGACTGACCGCTCATGAACGGTGACAGCGCAGATTCCGCCCATACCGCCACCGGCCGGGAGGGCTCGGTCCTGTCTGACGGCACCATCACCCGGATGGTGCAGGAGGGCCGCATCCGCATCGACCCGTGGGACCCGCGGCTCGTCCAGCCCGCCAGCGTGGACCTGCGCCTGGGCGACTCCTTCCGGGTCTTCCACAACCACCTCGCCACGGCGATCGACCTGCGCCGGCCGCCCGACAGGCTCACCGAGGAGGTGGTGGTCGGAGAGGGCAAGACCTTCGTCATCCACCCGGGCGAGTTCTGCCTGGGCCGGACGCTGGAATGGGTGGAGCTCCCCGACGACATCGTGGCCCGCATCGAGGGCAAATCGAGCCTCGGGCGGCTGGGCCTCATCGTCCACGCCACCGCGGGCTTCTGCGACCCCGGCTGGAAGGGCAGCCTGACCCTGGAGCTCAACAACCTCACCCGCGTCCCCATCATCCTGCACCCAGGGCTGGAGATCGCCCAGCTCTCGTTCATGATGCTCGACCGCCCGGCCTTGCGGCCCTACGGCAGCCCCGACCTGGGCAGCCACTACCAGGGCCAGCGCGCCGCCACCGCCAGCCGCTACCGGTCGGCGCCGGGCGGCGGGCGGGCGGGGACCGATTCCCGATGATTTTTGGATAGGCTCGGGCCCACCGATGTCCGCCCTGCTGCTGCTCACCGCCGCCGACGAGCCCTCCAAGGTGCCGTTCTTCATCATCGGCGGGGCACTGGCGGTGTACGCGGTCATCCTGGCCACGATCGGCATCCAGCGGCCGAGCTTCGCCTCCTCCCGCTCCGGTGAGCGCGGCGTTATCGCGCTCACCGCGGTCCTTGCCTTGGTGGCCGTCTTCGCCGCCATCCTCACCTCCTGACTGGCTCAGGCCCGCGTGGCGACGGCCACGTGGCGGTGTGGGAGACGACCGGCAGTGGGTAAGTAAAGTCTGAAATCGCAAGGTCGTCGAAGCCGTGTTGACTCATTGGCGGCCGTCGGCAACCGCGTCAAGGAGCGCTATGACCACCGAGACTCAGCAAGGGACGGACGGGGGCGGCGTAGCGATGTCTGCCGGCACCCTCACCGTGACCGATAACCGGACCGGCAAGCAGTACGAGATCCCGATCGAGGACAACACGATCCGGGCGACCGAGCTGCGCAAGATCAAGACCCACGACGACGACTTCGGCTTGATGACCTACGACCCCGCCTACATGGCGACGGCGTCGTGCCGGTCGGCGATCACCTACATCGACGGCGAGAAGGGCATCCTCGAGTACCGCGGCTACCCGATCGAGCAGCTGGCCGAGAAGTCCAGCTACCTCGAGGTCGCCTACCTGCTCATCCACGGCGAGCTGCCCTCCCAGCAGCAGCTGGACGAGTGGGATCACCTCATCACGATCCACACCTTCGTGCACGAGAACGTCAAGGAGTTCATGCAGGGGTTCCGCTACGACGCGCACCCCATGGGCATGCTCCTGGCCTCCGTCGGCGCGCTGTCGACCTTCTACCCCGAGGCGGCCGCCATCAAGGAGGAGGACACCCGCTATCTGCAGGTCATCCGCCTGCTGGCCAAGATGCCGACGCTGGCCGCGTTCTCCTACCGCCATAACCGCGGCATGCCGTACGTGTATCCCGACAACGACCTCAGCTACGCGGGCAACTTCCTCTCGATGATCTACAAGATCGCCGAGCTCAAGTACGAGCCCGATCCACGGCTCGAGCATGCGCTCGACGTGCTGTTCATCCTGCACGCCGACCACGAGCAGAACTGCTCCACGAGCGCGGTGCGCAGCGTCGGGTCCTCCCAGGTCGACCCCTACTCCGCTGTGGCCGCGGGCGTGGCGGCTCTCTACGGGCCGTTGCACGGCGGCGCCAACGAGGCGGTGCTGCGGATGCTGCGCCGGATCGAGACCAAGGAGAACATCCCGGACTTCATCCAGGGCGTGAAGGACGGGAACGAGAAGCTGATGGGCTTCGGCCACCGCGTCTACAAGAACTTCGACCCCCGGGCGAAGATCATCAAGAAGGCGGTGGAGGAGGTCTTCGAGGTGACGGGCAAGAACCCGCTCCTGCACATCGCCACCGAGCTGGAGAAGATCGCGCTGGAGGACGAGTACTTCGTCAAGCGCAAGCTGTACCCGAACGTCGACTTCTACTCCGGACTGATCTATGAGGCCCTCGGGATGCCGGTGGAGATGTTCCCGGTGCTGTTCGCCATCGGGCGCACCAGCGGCTGGATCGCGCAGTGGCTGGAGATGATCGACGACCCCGAGCAGAAGATCGCCCGGCCCCGCCAGATCTACACCGGCGGCCGCGGGCTGGAGTACGTCCCGCTCTCGGAGCGCTCGTAGGACCCCTTCGCAGCTTTAGCTGAGCCCGGGGGCCGTCATCGGCCCCCGGCCGCTCAGTGATGCCAGGCACATTCGCGGCGCCGGCGGCGGCGTAGCCTTTATGGCGTGGATCTGTACGGCCTGTCGGACGGACGTGTCGTCGTCATCCGGCCCATCCGGGCCGACGACGTGGAGCGGCTGCGCGCGGCCCACGGCCGGCTCTCGCCGCTGACGCGCTACCGGCGCTTCCTGACGGCCAAGCCGTATCTCAGCGACGCCGACGCGGCCTACCTGGCCAACATCGACGGCTGGAACCACTATGCGCTTGTCGCCACCTTCGCCGGGCACGAGGACGACGCGACGGCACCCATCATCGCCGTCGCCCGGTTCGTGCGCACGCCCGAGGACGCCACCGCCGCCGAGTTCGCGATCGTGGTCGGCGACGACTGGCAGGGGGAGGGGATCGGCCGCGAGCTCATGGGGCGGCTGGTCGACGCTGCCGTCACCCGCGGCGTGACGCGCTTCGAGGCCACCATGCTCGCCGACAACGTCGCCATCCAGCGGCTGGCTGAGCGCTTCGCCGGCGGGCCCCTGCTGCGTTTGCGCCGGGGCAACACGTTCGAGGTGAGCTTCGACCTGCCCACCCGGGGCGCGGAGCCTGCTCGAAGCGCGGGTCCGGCTGCGATCATCGCCGGGTGCGCTGGAAGCTGACCGAACGCGCCGGACCGAAGGTGAGGCGGTCCTCGTTTGACGACATGGACCGGGCGCTGGACGCGCTGGAATCGCGCGGGCGTGAGCTGGCCGAGTCCGCGCCGGGCGACGCCGTGGACGTCAAGTACAAGCGGTTTGAGCCCCAGCAGCAGGTGGTGGCCCGGCTCGAGGTCGCCGGGCCCGAGCGTTTCATGCCCCGCGTACGGGTCGGCGTCGACGTGCGCGGCGACGGCTCGGTGGAGGCCTACCGCGGGCGGGTGCGGCGCGAGGTCGTCTCCGGACAGGGCGACGAGTCGCCGTACACCGCGCTGCGCCGGGTGTTGAGCCAGCATTAAGGCCGCCGGGCTCCGCGTTTAGGGATCGGTCACCACGGGCACGAGGGCTTGCGGTCGCCCACTGACGACCAGGGATCGGGCCCACATCACATCGTCCGGGTTTGGCTTTCGGAGGCCGCTCATGCACCCAATTTCGGTCCCTCGTATTCGACTGTTGGGCAGAGTGGCCGCATTGGCGTGCGCCCTGACCCTTGCCGCGGCGCTCGCTCCGGCGGCGAAGGCGCCCACCGCCTCGGCTGCCGATCCGGCCCCGTCCTGCCCGTGGCTGAATCAGTCGCTGTCGGTGAGCGCACGGGTTCACATGCTGCTGGCCCAGATGTCGCTCGCCGACAAGATCACCTTGGTCACCGGCGCCGGCTTCAGCGAGCCCTACGTGTTCTTCACCAACGGGATCCCCAGCCTCTGCATCCCGTCGATGGGCGAGGAGGACGGCCCGCTCGGCGTCGGCGACGGTCTCACCGGCGTGACCGAGCTGCCCGCCTCGGTCTCGCTGGCCGCCACCTTCGACAACTCGCTGGCCCGCCAGTACGGCCAGGTCATCGGCTCAGAGGAGCACGGCAAGGGCGCGATGGTCAACCTCGGCCCGAACGTGAACATCGACCGGGATCCGCGCTGGGGAAGGTCGTTCGAGGCGTTCACCGAGGACCCGTTCCTGAACGGCGCGCTGGCGGTGTCCGAGATCGACGGGGTGCAGAGCGAGGGCGAGATGTCCCAGGTCAAGCACCTCGCGGTCTACAACCAGGAGACCAATCGCAACACGCCCGCAGACAACGCGATCATCAGCCAGCGGGCGGAGCACGAGATCTATGAGCCGGCCTTCTGGGCCGCCACCAACCAGGCCAAGGCGTCCTCGGTGATGTGCGCCTACAGCACCATCAACGGCCAGTTCGCCTGCCAGGACTCCGATCTGATGCAGGGCACCCTGAACACGCGCTGGGGGTTCCCGGGCTTCGTCACCTCCGACTTCCAGGCGATGCATTCGACGGTGCAGTCCGCCGACGCGGGCACCGATCAGGAGATGCCGGCGCCCCAGTTCTACGGCTCGGCGCTCGAGACGGCCGTGCAGCAAGGTCAGGTCAGCATGGGGACTCTCAACGAGATGGTGCGCCGGATCGCGCGCGAGCTGTTCCGCTTCAACGAATTCAACAACCCGCCGACGGGCACCACCAGCACCGTCGTGACCAATCCCGCCGACCAGGCGATCGCCAACAACGTCGCCGAGGCGGGCACGGTGCTGCTCAAGAACAGCCACAACACGCTCCCGCTGCCGGCCAAGGGCGCCGGCTCCGTGGCCGTGATCGGCCCGGCCGCCTCCGCAGCGACGACGAACACCGGCGGCGGCAGCGCCTTCGTGACCGCCCCGTTCAGCGTGACGCCCTTGCAGGGCATCCAGGCCGCGGCCGGGTCCGGGACGAGCGTCAGCTACACCCAGGGACTGCCGACCGACACCTCCCTGTCGCCGATTCCCAGCTCCGCGCTGACACCGGCATACGCGCCCACAGGCAGCGGAGGCAGCTACACGGGCACGCTGACCGCCCCCGAGACGGGCACGTTCGTCCTGGCGTTCAAGAACCCGGGCAACTTCTCGGTCACCAACCTCTCGCTGGACGGCAAGCTGATCCTCGCCAACCCCGGGACGCCGCCGATCTCGGCGTACTCGGTGGCCGTCGATCTGCAGCAAGGACAGACCTACACGCTCACGGTGAACGGCGGCGGACCGTCGTCGAACCTCAGTTGGGCGACCCCGTCCGATCTCGCGCCGGGGATCCAGCAGGCCGTGGACGCGGCCAAGTCGGCGTCGACGGCGGTGGTCGTCGTCTCCGACGACACCGAGTCCGAAGCCGCGGACCGCGTCGGTTTGAACCTGCCATCCGCGCAGGACGAGCTGATCTCCAGCGTGGCTGCGGCCAATCCGCACACGGTGGTCGTGGTCGACGCGGGCGCGCCCGTGGCGATGCCGTGGCTCAACCAGGTCGGCTCGGTCCTGTACGCCTGGTACCCGGGCGAGAGCAACGGCACCGCGTTGGCCTCGGTCCTGTTCGGCAACACAGACCCGAGCGGGCACCTGCCGGTCACCTTCCCGCAGAGCCTCGGCCAGGTGCCGGCGTCCACGCCGCAGCAGTTCCCGGGCGTCAACGGGCAGGTCGATTACTCCGAGGGCATCGACGTCGGCTACCGCCACTATGACGCCGCCGGCCAGACCCCGCTGTTCCCGTTCGGGTTCGGCCTCTCCTACACCAGCTTCGAGTTCTCACACCTCAAGGTCACTCCGGGTTCGGTGCAGAACACCAGCTCCAACCCGGGCACGACCGCCTGTGGGTGCAATGGGCAGTCGACGCACGAGGTCACCGTCTCGGCGACGGTGACAAACACCGGGAAGGTCGCGGGCGCCGACGTCGCCCAGCTGTATCTCGGTGACCCCGCGGCGGCGGGCGAACCGCCGCGCCAGCTGAAGGGCTTTGACCGCGTGCAGCTCGCGCCGGGCGCGTCGCAGACGGTGCAGTTCACGCTCACCGGCCACGACCTCTCCCACTGGGACGACGCCGCCAACGGCTGGGTCGTGCCCGACGGCCGCTTCGGCGTGTTCGTCGGTGACTCCTCGTCACTGAGCAACCTGCCGCTGCGGGACGACTTCAGCGTCGTGCGCACCGTCGGCGCGCGCTATGTGACTGTGTCGGCGCCGACGACGATCGATGCCGGGAGCACCGCGGTCGTCACCGCCAAGCTCGTCAACGATGGTGACTTCGCGCTGGGGCAGGCCCAGTTCACGCTCAACCTGCCCTCCGGCTGGACGGCGAGCGGACCGGGCCCGGTGACGATCGCGCCGGGCGACACCGTCACCGAGAGGTTCCGCGTGACCGTGCCCGCCGGCGCGAAGCCCGCCACGCGAACGATCACGGCCAACGTGACCTCGCGCAACGGTCCAAAGGGCGCCACGGCGTCGGTCCAGGGATCCACCACGACCGTCGTGCCGTTCGCCTCCATGAAGGCGGCCTACAACAACACCGGGATCAGCGATGACGCCAACGAGGCGGCCGGCAACTACGACGACGTCGGAGATAGCTTCTCGGCACAGAAGCTGGCGGCGGGCACGCCCAACGCGCTCACGCCCGGAGGCCACGTGACGATCGGCCAGACGACGTTCACCTGGCCCGATGTGCCGGCCGGTACGCCGGACAACGTCGTCACCGGCGGCCAGACCGTCGACCTCTCGGGCCACGGCACCGACCTCGGGTTCCTGGGGTCAAGCCAGAACGGCACCGCGAGCGGGACGGTCACGGTCAACTACACCGACGGCTCCAGTCAGTCGTTCAACCTCAACATGGCCGACTGGTTCGCCAACGCGGGTGCGGTCGGCGACCAGGTCGCCACGACGACATCGAGCTGGAACTTCCAGACCAACTCGATCGGGCCGCACCCGGTGAGCGTGTACTTCGCCTCGGTTCCGCTCAAGCAGGGCAAGGCCGTGCAGTCGGTGACGTTGCCGGTCCTCAACCTGGCCGGCGGGACCACCGCGATGCACATCTTCGCGATGGCGGTCGGGAACGGAACCCCGACGATGGGCGCGCCGTTTGCCTCGCTCGCCGCTGCCTTTGACAACGCCGGGATCAGCGACAACTCAAATCCGGCGGCCGCCGACTTCGACGGCACCGGCGAGAGCTTCTCCGCGCAGGCGCTGGCCGCCGGGACGCCGACCCCGCTCACCGCCGGCGGCCAGTCGACGATCGGCGGGGTGTCGTTCACGTGGCCGACCCCAGTCGGCGCGCCGGACAATGTCATCGCCGACGGTCAGATCATCGACATGTCCGGCTCGGGTGACGAACTCGGGTTCCTCGGCGCCGCCGGCTTCGGTGCGGCGACCGGGAGCGGCACGATCACCTACACCGATGGCACCACCCAGCCGTACAGCATCTCGATGGCCGACTGGTTCAACAACGCGCCGGTCAGCGGTGACCAGATTGCCACCACGACGTCAAGCTGGAACTTCTCGGGCAGCGGGCAGAGCTCGCACATGGTGAGCGTGTACTTCGCCTCGGTGCCGCTCGATCCGGGCAAGACCGTCGCCTCGGTGACGCTGCCGACGGTCGGCAGCGGTGTCGGAAGTGGCATCAACGCGATGCACATCTTCTCGATCGGGGTCGGGAACGGAACCCCCACCGGCGGCGGGTCCGCATCGGCCGTCGCGGCCACGGATCACGCCGGCACGCACGGCGAGGCGCACTTCAGAGGTGGTGGCTGAGCCGCGGCGTCGATGATCCAAGGAGCGCCGGCGGGCGTCCGCTCAGAGCACCAGGGTCTGCCCGTTGCGGCGCAGCCAGCGGGAGTGCTGGCGGTAGTCCGGGCACCAGCGCTCGAGCAGCGCCCAGAACCGCGGCGAGTGGTCCATCACCTGCAGGTGGCAGACCTCGTGCCAGACGACGTAGTCGAGCACCTCCTCGGGCGCCAGCAGCAGCCGCCAGTTGAAGCTCATCGCGCCGCTGCGCGAGCAGCTCGCCCACCGGGTCCGCTGACCGCGGATCGTCAGCTTGGAGTAGGAGAGGCCTGAGAGCGCGCAGGCGCGGTCGAGCCGGGGGGCGATCTCGGCGCGCGCCGCGCGTCGGTACCAGCGCTCCAGCGCGGGCTTACGCTCGGCGCCCGCCGGCGTCCACAGGACGGCCCCCCGGCGATGCACGCGTGTACGCCCCGGCTCGGGGACGACCTGCAGGAGCTCGCCCAGGTACGGGACGGCATCGCCGCGGGCCGCCACCGCCTCCTGGGCGTGGGCGAGCTCACTCAGGCGCCGCTGGATCCAGGGCTCGAGCTCGCGCACGGCCGCGCCGGCCTCGCGAGCGGCGGCCCGGCGGGGCAGGACCACTTCGACGCCGTCGGCGTCGACGTTGACGCGGATGCGCCGCGCACGCTCCGAGCGCCTGACCCGGTAGTCGATCTCTCGCCTGTATTCGCTCTCCGGCATGACGTTGATTTCAGAGTACGGTCCAGTGCCGACATGCCCTCGTTCCCGGAACCGAACGACCTGCGCACGGAGGCAGTGGCTGTGCGCCTGGCCGCCGAGCGCGACATCCCGGAGGTGCTCATCGCCCACCAGGACGATCCCGAGCTGTATCTCCGGCTCGGCCTGGAGCGTCCGCCCAGCGGTGCGGAGCTCGGGCGGCGCGTGGACGGCGGCCAAGCCGACCGGGCGACCGGCACCGGCCTGTGGCTGACCATCGTCGTCGCCGGCCACGATGACTGCATCGGGCAGGTGGAGGTCCACGAGGTCGACTGGGATCACTCGCGCGCCGAGCTGGGCGTGTGGACCGCCCCCGCACACCGTGGCCGTGGCGTCGCCGCCGATGCCCTGCGGCTGGTCGGGCAGTGGCTGCTGAGCGAGTGCGGCATGGCCCGGGTCCAGCTCATGACCGAGCCCGACAACGTCGCGATGGTCGCGGCGGCGCGCGGGGCTGGGTTCGTCGAGGAGGGGGTCCTGCGGGGTTATCTGCGCGAGCGCGGGCAGCGGGTGGACGTCACGATGCTGTCGCTGGTGGCCGCCGACGTGGTGGTGCGGTGAGTCCGTACCGCGTCACGCTGCCCCCGGGGGTCCGCCAGCCGTTCGAGGTCTACGTCAACGGTGTGCCCCAGGAGCTGGGTACCGACTTCCGCGTCTCTGCGGGAGAGCTGCTCTTCGAGCGCGAGCTGGTCCGCCAGAGGCTCGGCCGCTGGGCCTGGTTCTGGGGCTTCTGGGGGATCGGGACCTATAAGCGCCAAGACGACGTCGACGTGCGCTACGAGGTCGACGGCCAGCCGATGCTCGCCCACGCGCTGAAGATCACTCCGCCGTCGGAGTGAAGGCGCTCACACCGCCGCGGGGCTCCCGCCGCCCGGGGGCTCACGCCGCCGCGGGGCTCACGCCGCGACGGTCTTGACCACCTCGCGCGCCACCCAGGGGCGGTGCAGGCGCAGCGCCGAGAGGATCGCCCGCGTCGCGTGGGACTTGTTGAGCGTGTAGAAGTGGATTCCCGGCGCGCCGCGCGCCAGCAGCTCGGCGCACTGCAGCGTCGCGTAGGAGACGCCCAGCTGCAGCACGGCGTCGGGGTCGTGTGAGCGCCACTCGAGCGCCTCCAGCAGCTGCGCTGGGATGGTGGCCTCGCACATGCCGGTGATCGTCTTGATCTGCCGCAGGTCGGTGATGGGCATGACGCCGGGGATGATCGGCACCTCGATGCCCGCCGCCCGGGCCTCGTCGACGAAGCGGAAGTACAGGTCGGTGTCGAAGAACAGCTGCGTGATCAGGAACGAGACCCCGTTGTCGATCTTCTCCTTGAGGAAGCGCAGGTCGTGAGCCAGGTCCGGCGCCTCGGGATGGACCTCGGGGAAGCACGCCCCGCCGATGCAGATGTCGTGATCTGAGTGGATGAGCCCTGCCAGCTCGGTGGAGTAGTGCAGGCCCCCGGGGTGCGGCTTCCAGTCGCTCTCGCCGCGCGGAGGATCGCCGCGCAGGGCCAGGATGTTGTCGATCCCGGCCTGGCGCATGTCGGCGATGATGTCTGAGAGCTCCTCGCGCGTGGACCCCACGCAGCTGAGGTGAGCCATCGCCTCGATGCCGAGCTCCTGCTTGATCCACTTGGTGAGGTCCAGCGTGCGGCCGCGGGAGGCTCCACCGGCGCCGTAGGTCACCGACACGAACGCCGGGGACAGCTGGCGCAAGGACTCCAGCGCCAGCCCCAGGACCCGCTCGCCGGCGTCGCTCCTGGGCGGGAAGAACTCGAAGGAGAAGATCGGCTCCTCGGCCTCCTCCAGGACCTGATCGATGCGCATGGAGGGCAGAGTACCAACCTTGACACGATTGTGTCAAGGTTAGGTTCGGGCGTCAGCGCGGGTCAGCCGGCCCGCCAGCGCTCGACGCCGCCGTCGGGCTCGGCGCGCACGCGGCCCTGAGCCTGCAGGTGGCGCAGGTAGGAGAGGGTCTCGGAGAGGAACCACGTCGCGTTGCGGACGTCGACGGGCTGGTCATAGACGGCGGGCAGGATCTCCAGCGCCGTCTTGGCCTCGGTGCGGATGGCCCCCAGAACGGCCTCGAGCCGCTGGGCGACGAGCGCACGGTTGCCCTCGACGTGCCCGTGCACGTCGACGAACGGCTTGCCGTGCCCTGAGAGGGCGAGGCGGGCGTCCAGCCCGTCCACCTTGTCCAGGGAGCTCAGGAACTCCCCCACCGGGTCAGGCGTGTAGCCGTAGTCGTAGAACAGCGAGATCCGGCCCAGGACATGGTCGCCGGAGATGAGGATCCGGCGCTCGGGCTGATACAGGCACACGTGCGACGGTGCGTGGCCGGGCGTCTCATAGGCCGTCCACACGCCGAGGTCGGTCTCGATCGTCACGCCGTCAACGAGGGCGCGATCGGGTTCGATCACCTTGGCCACGCCGGAGGGGAAGTTCTTGGCCCGCTCGGCGTACTCTGCCAGGGCCCGGGGTGGCACTCCGCTCTGGCGGCCCACCTCCAGGCGGCGCTCCAGCGCGGCCGCCGGGTCGTGGGCCCCGGCGGTGGCGTGAGCGTGGTTCGGATGCATCCACAGCTCGCAGCCGGCGCGCTCGGTGATCGGGGCCGCCTGGCCCCAGTGGTCTGAGTGGGCATGGGTGCAGGCCAGCAGCCGCACGTGCTCGAGGCGCAGGTTGACCTGGTCCATGGCGCGCTCGAGCTGGGCCAGGCTGCCGGGCTCGTGCATCCCGGTGTCCACCAGCACGATGCCCGACCCCGACGCGATCGCCCACGCGTTGCAGTGCGGGACGCCCGGCCACGGCAGCGGCAGCCGCAGGCGCCACAGCCCGGGGAGCACGCGCTCGCCGCGTCCCAGCTCTTTCTGGCGCGTCGTCGGAGCCACGGCCCGTGACGATATTGGTGGCGCGTAGACTGCGGCGCCTTGGCCAGCACGTCGGACATCGCCAAGCGGTATTTCGAGGCGCTCGCCGCCCACGACCTCGACGCTGCCGCCGCCTGCTGGAAGCCGGGAGCGATCGACCGTCTCGTCGGCGGCCAGGACCTGGTGGCGCCCGACGGGATCCTTGCCTACTTCGGCGACCTGTTCGCCGCGTTCCCCGACTTCGAGCTCGAGGTGGTGGAGCTCACCACGGCGCGCAGCCGTACCGCCGTGCGCTGGCGCGCGCACGGCACGTTCGCCGGCCCCGGCCGCTTTCAGGGCTTCACCCCCAACCACGCGCGCGTCGCCATCGAGGGCTGCGACGTCATCACCGTGGCCGACGAGCTCATCGTCCACAACGACGCCTACATCGACAGCGGCGACCTGGCCCGCCAGCTCGGCCTCTTGCCCGCCGCCGGGTCGCCCGCCGAGGTGCGGCTGACCCGGCTGGCCAACACGCGCACGAAGGTGATGCGCGCCGTTCACGGCGTGTCGACGGAGGCGGTCGCCGACGGGGTCTGGGTCGTGCGCGGCGGCTTCCCGCTCAAGGTGATGAACGTCTACCTCATCGCCGACGGCGACGGGGTCACCGTGTTCGACGGCGGGGTCAAGGGGATGGGCCAGCCGCTACAGGCCGTGTGCGCCCAGCATGGTGGCGCTCGCCGCGTGGTCCTCGGCCATGCCGATCCCGACCACCGCGGCGCCGCGCCCGCGCTGGGCGTGCCCGTCTTCTGCCATCCCCTCGAGCGCGAGACCGCGGTCAAGGAGAAGTCACTGCGCGACTACTGGGACATGGGCAAGCTGCGCCCCTACGCGCGCCCGTACTTCAAGCGCATGCTCCCCGCCTGGGACGGCGGCTCGGTGGCGATCGAGGGGACCGTCGCCGAGGGCGACGAGGTGGCAGGCTTCGAGGTGGTGGAGCTGCCCGGGCACGCTCCGGGCCTGATCGGGCTGTTTCGCCGATCTGACCGGCTGGCCCTCGTCTCGGACACCGTCTACACGCTGGACATACAGACCGGGCGCAAGGGCGGCCCGCGGATCCCGCACCCCGCCTTCGACGTCGACGTCGAACAGGCGCGCGCCTCGATCCGCAAGCTCGCCGCGCTGGACCCGGAGCGCGTTTGGGCCGGGCACGCCGATCCGGTCACCGGCGATGTGCGCCGGCAGCTTCAGGAGGCGGCCGAGGCCGAGGTGCCCTGATGGGGCGGCGCGGGCGCGAGAAGGCCAAGCAGACCGCGCTCAGCGCACCGGTGACCGAGTACCGCGACGCCCAGGGCAACGTGCTGGCCCTGCGGGGCGCGCTGAGCCCGGCCACGCGGCAGGCGTATGCCGAGACGCTGGGCGGCGGCCTGCACCGCGAGGATGCCCGCGCCCGCGGGATCGAGATGCTCTTCGAGCGCCTCGCGGTGTCCTGGACCATCTCCGAGATCGAGACCTCGCGCCAGAAGGAGCTACTGGCGCGCTACCGGATGGCCACCGCGGCCGAGCGCGACTTCGTGCTGGAATCGCTGCGCTCGCACATGGCCGAGAACTTCCCCGAACTGGACGCCCCGTGAGAACCGCCATCGCCGGCCGCGAGACCCTGTGAGCGCGCCGATCCCCGACCCCGACGCCTTCGCCGCACTTCTGTGCGACTGGTCGATGGCCGTCGCCCCCGGCGACCGCGTCGGCATCCTCTCCACCACCCTGGCGGCGGATCTGGCGGCGGCGCTGCACCGCGCGGTGCTCGACCGCGACGCCTGGCCCTACGTGGCGCTGGAGCCGCCCGGCCTGGCCGCCGACCTGTACCGCCGCGCCCAGACCCGCCACCGCACTGATCCGCCCCCGACGCACATGGCGGTCGCCGGCGCGCTCGACGCGTTCGTCCGGATCGAGGCGCCCGCCAACACCACTGAGCTCGCCGACGTCGACCCCGCCGTTGTCGCCGCGGTCGCCACGGCACGCCGCCCGTTCCAGGAGGCCTCGCTCAAGCTGCGCTGGACCGGCACCATCCTGCCCACCCCGGCGCTGGCCCAGCAGGCCCAGATGAGCACCGCGCAGTACGCCGGCTTCGTCAATGGCGCGCTGTTCCTGGACCGACCCGATCCGGCTCAGGCGTGGCGCGATCTCAGCGCCACCCAGGAGGCGATGGTGGCGCGACTGACGCCGGCGTCGGAGATCCGCATCGAGGCCGAGGGGACCGACGTCCGCCTCGGCGTCGGCGGCCGCACGTGGATCAACTCCAACGGCCGCCACAACATGCCCAGTGGCGAGGTGTTCACTGGGCCCCACGAGGCCTCGGCCAACGGCACCGTCCGCTTCACCATCCCCACCGGGCCGCGCGGCGTGACCGTGACCGGTGTGGAGCTGACCTTCAAGGACGGCGAGGTGGTCGCGGCACGGGCGGAGCGGGGCGACGACTACCTCCAGGCGGCGCTGGCCACCGACCCCGGGGCCCGCTACCTGGGCGAGCTCGGCATCGGCACCAACGTCGGCATCGACCGCGCCACCGGCCACATCCTGCTCGACGAGAAGATGGCCGGCACCGTCCATCTCGCCCTGGGCCGCTCCTACCCGGAGACCGGCGGGACCAACGACTCCGCCCTGCACTGGGATCTCATCTGCGACCTGCGCGACGGCGGACGGCTGAGCGCCGACGGCGAGCCGGTCGTGGAGAACGGCCGGCTCACGGTCTGACGCGCGCCGTCCACATGTGAGCGCTCACATGCTATTAACGAGTCGTTCCCAACCCGTCCAGTACTTTGGTCTGCAATGCGCCGCACCAAGATCGTCGCCACCATCGGCCCCGCCTCCCGTGACCCGGACACGCTCGCACGCATGGTCGAGGCCGGGCTGGACGTCGCCCGGCTGAACTTCTCCCACGGCGATCGCGAGATGCACGCCGAGAACGCCGCCCGAGTCCGCGCGGCCTCGGCGGCGGTCGGCCGCCCCGTCGCCATCCTCCAGGATCTGCCCGGTCCCAAGCTGCGCATCGGGCCGCTGATCGACGACCGGGTCGAGCTCAAGCCCGGCGAGCGCCTCGTCCTCGCCTGCGGCACCACCGACCGCGGCGATGAGACGCGGATGTCGGTGTCATGGGCGGGCCTGGCCGACGCCGTCGATCCCGACGACGTCATTTACCTCGCCGACGGGGCGATCCGTCTGCGCGTCGAGCGGGTCCGCAACGGCGACGGCGAGGTCGAGACCGCCGTGGAGGTGGGCGGGACGGTCGCCTCGCGCCAGGGCCTCAACATCCCGGGCAACACACGCGGTCTGGCCGCCGTCCCCGAGGAGGACCTCGACATGCTGCGGTTCGGCGAGTCGATCGGCGTCGACGTCGTCGCCCTGTCGTTCGTGCGCAGCGCGGAGGACGTCGAGTACGTGCGCCGCCACACGCGCCTGCCGCTGGTGGCCAAGATCGAGAAGCCCCAGGCCGTCGACAACGCCGAGGAGATCATCCGCGCCGCCGACACGGTGATGGTCGCCCGTGGCGATCTCGGCATCGAGCTGCCGATCGAGGACGTGCCCATCGTCCAGAAGCAGCTGCTGCGGATCGCCGGCCGTCTGGCCCGCCCGTCGATCACGGCCACCCAGATGCTGGACTCGATGGTCTCCTCGTCGCGCCCCACGCGGGCCGAGGCCACCGACGTTGCCAACGCCATCCTTGACGGCACCGACGCGGTCATGCTCTCCCAGGAGACGGCGGTCGGCGCCTACCCGGTCGAGGCGGTGGAGATGATGGCCTCGATCGCCGAGCGCACCGAAGGGGTGCTCCCGTATCGCGAATGGAACGAGAACCGGGTGCGCCGCGACGCCCGTGACCCGGCCTACACCATCGCCTACAGCGCCTGTGCCGCCGCCCGCGATCTGGGCCTGGCCGCGCTGGTGGTGCCGACGCTGTCGGGACGGTCGGCGCGGCTGATCTCGGCGCACCGCCCCTCGGTCCCCATCTACTGCCTCTCGCCCGGGCGCGAGACCGTGCGCCGCTGCAACTTCATGTGGGGCGTGCAGGCGGAGTCGATCCGTCGCCACGAGGTCACCGAGGAGCTCATCGCCGACAGCGCCCGGCGCGTGGTGGAGCTCGGCTGGGTTCAGCACGGCCAGCGCGTCGGCATCACCGCCGGGCTGCCCAGCGGCCGCCCGGGGACCACCAGCCTGTTCCAGGTCCAAGAGGTCTGAGCGCGTCCGCGCGCGGCCCCTCGCAGGTCTGCGGACCGCCCGCGCGAACATTTCGTTAGGGTGCCCTATTAGGGCCGCCTAACTTGTGGTACGGTCCGCCGAAGTAACCCGAGTTCCCTGCTCGGAATTAGTCGTGAACGAGTCCTCAGCCGTCACCTCCCGCCCCGCGCAGGCCGCTGGGTCGCGTGCTTCGCGATCGAGTTCGGTCAGCTTCTACGTCTGGACCGCCGTCGTCCTCGCGGTCGCCGTCGTAGTGGTGGTGCTCAGCTGGCACGCCACAGGCGGCACCACCGACCCGACCGACCTGCCCGCCGGCCATCGCCTCAGCCACACCACGGTGGTCCTCGACAGCGCCATCCTCGTCTTCCGCGAGGGCCTGGAGACGATCCTCGTGCTCGCCGCCATCACCGCCAGCTTCCTGGGCGCCAACCAGGTCTACCGCCGCCCGGTCGCCGCCGGGAGCGCGCTGGCCATGGCCGCCGGCGTGGCCACCTGGTTCGGCGTCATCTGGATCATCGGCCAGTTCTCGGGCTCGGAGATGTCGATCCAGGCCGCCACCGGAATCCCGGCGCTGATCGTCCTGCTCATCGTCATGAACTGGTTCTTCCACAAGGTGTATTGGACCGGGTGGATCTCCCACCACCACAAGCGCCGCAAGACCCTGCTGGGCGCCGACGCGGACACCAACCGGCGACGGATGCTCCTGGGCCTCGGGCTGCTGGGCTTCACCTCGGTCTACCGCGAGTGCTTCGAGATCGTGATCTTCCTGCAGAACCTGCGCCAGATCTACGGAGCCGGGGTCGTGCTGGAGGGCGTGGTCATCGGCCTGCTCTTCACCGGCGCGGTCGGCGTGCTCACCTTCGCCCTGCACCAGCGCCTGCCCTACAAGCGGCTGCTCATCATCACCGGCGTCCTGCTCCTCTTCGTACTGCTGGTACAGGTCGGCGAGGAGGTCAACGAGATGCAGCTGGCCGGCTGGATCGGCACCACCCAGATCACCTGGCTGAGCATTCCCGGCTGGATGGGCACGTGGCTCAGCCTCTTCAACAACTGGGAGACCTTCATCGGCCAGGGCATCGCGCTCCTGCTGGTCGTCGGCTCCTACGTGCTGGCCCAGTACCTGCGGGTGTGGCGCCCGCGGCGGCGCGGCGCCCAGCCGGCCCATTTGGCCGACGAAGCCCCTGTCGACGCCGCGGCACCGGGGTCCAAGCCCACGCGCCAGGTCGTCTCGGTCGCCTGACGCATCGCGGTCGGCGCACCCGATGTGCGCGATCCTTACAAGTATGTTGGAAAGATCGCGCGCGAGACGCCGTCTCGCATGCCCCGGCAACCCGAGCGACTAAGCCGCCGCCTGCGCGTAGAACTCGGCTTCCTGTTGACCCAGCTCCGTCGCGGGCGGGTCACCGTAGAACCACTCTCGCGCGATCCGGTGGAAGTTGCCCGCCGCGTGCAGCTGGGCGATGACGGCCAGCGTGAGCACCTCCATCCGCCGCCCGAAGATGTGGTCGGGCGGGGCGGACTCGTGGCGCAGGTAGCCGAAGTACTCCGAGCGCGGGTCGCTCATGTCGATGAGCACCTGGGTGGCGTACTCGGGCGTCAGCTCGATCTCGCGGTCGCAGGTGTACCAGGAGGTCGCGGCGCGGAAGTGGGCGAGCACGCGGTCGGGGTTGAACTTGTCCGGATTGCGGAAGAAGCCGACCTCGGTGCCGAGGCGCATGATCGTGTCGGTGTCGCCCTCGATGATGGCTCGGGCCACGCTGATCTCGAGCTCGACGGCCCCCGGCGGCATGCGCTTGAACAGGCCGAAGTCGAAGAAGGCCATGCGCCCGTCGTCGAGCAGCATCGAGTTGCCCGGGTGTGGGTCGCCCGAGAACTGGCCGTGGCGGTACAGCGAGCCGAAGTAGAAGCGGAAGAGGATCTCGCCCAGGCGGTCGCGCTCCTCCTGCGAGCGCCCGCGCAGCTCCTCGAACCCCGTCCCGCGCACGAACTCGGAGACCATCACCCGCTCGTGGGAGAGCGAGGTGACGACGTCGGGGATGACGATGAACGGGTGGCCGCGGTAGATGCGGGCCAGGGTGCGCTGGTTCTGTGCCTCGAGCTCGTAGTCGAGCTCCTCCTGGACGCGCGCCCGGATCTCCTCGCCGATGGCCTGGGGGTCCAGGCCGGGGGCGATGCGCTTGATCAGGCGGAGGATCAGGCCCAGGTTCTGCATGTCGGCGCGCACGGCGGCGGCGACGCCCGGATACTGGACCTTGACCGCCACCTCGCGCCCGTCGCTGAGCCGCGCCCGGTAGACCTGGCCGATCGACGCGGCGGCGATCGGCTCCTCGTCGAACTCGTCGAAGATGTCGGAGAGCCGCTCGCCCAACTCACTCTCGATCACCTTGCGCATGTCGCGGAAGGTCACGGTGGGGGCGGCGTCACGCAGGACGGCGAGCTTGCGCTGGAACTCCTCGCGGTACTCCTCGGGCACCATGCCGACGTCGAGGAAGGACAGGACCTGGCCCACCTTCATGGCGGCGCCCTTCATCGTGCCCAGCGCGGTGACGATCTGCTCGGCGGCGTCGAGCTGGCGGCGCTCCAGGGCCGCCTGGCGTCCTTCGCTGGACCGCGCGACGTTGGCGGCGCGCGTCCCGGCCTCGCGAATGACCTGACCCGCCGCCAGACTCCCGATCCGGGCGGTCCGTCCCACCCGGGAGGTCGGAATCTTGTCTTGAGGCACGACGGCCGGATCAGCTCCGGCTGACCTGCGAGCCGGGCACGATGTCGTCAGAGCCGTCGGGCCAGCGGACCCAGGCCTTGTGGCCGCCGTCGTAATCGTCGCCCAGCAGGATGAGCGTCGCCGGCTCGCCCATCGCCGTGCAGGACTCATCGCCTTCGGGATCGACGCCGCGCCAGATGCGCACGAACTTGTTGGTCTCCAGCTCGTCGGCGACCGTGGTGGGGTCGGTGTGGCCGGGATGGATTCGCGTGGACGCCGGGAGCGCCAGCAACTTGTCCATGATCGAGGTCTTCAGGTCGGCGTAGGTGGTGTGCCCCGGGGCGCGCACGCCGCCGACCGACCCCTTGAACAGGGTGTCGCCGGTGAACACGTCGGTGCCGTCCACCAGCAGCGACAGCATGCCCGCCGTGTGGCCGGGGGTCGGGATCGTCTCGATCCGGAGCGCCCCGATCTCGATCGTCTCGCCGGGCTGCATGAGGTCCGTGGCGCCCGGGACCTGCTCGCGCTCGAGCGGGTGGATGAGCACCGGGACGTCGGGGAACGCGGCCTTGACGTCGTCGAGCTCGGCGACGTGGTCGTGGTGGTGGTGGGTGAGGAGCACTTGGGTCAGCGTCAGTTGACCGCGTCTGAGGAATTCGAGCAGCGGAGCCACCGGCCCCCCGGCGTCGACCATGACCGCGCTGCCCCCCAGCTCGTCGGCCACGATGTAGGTGTTGGATAGCCATCCATCGCTCATCGAGCGCTCAACGATCATGCAAAGAGGCTATCGAGCTACGCTTCGCGACAGACATGAGCCTGATCCACACCTGTTACCGGATCACCGACATCGATCGCTCGGTGGCCTTCTACGAGGCGTTGGGCTTCCAGGAGGTCCGTCGCGCGCCGATCCGCGATGAGGCGACCAACGTCTTCATGAACCAGCCCGAGGACGGGGACAACCCGCGCCTGGAGCTCACCTTCAACCACGGCCACACGGAGCCCTACGAGATCGGCACCGGCTACGGCCACATCGCCATCACCTCTGACGATCTCGACCAGACGCTGGCCAACCTGGCGCAGCAGGGCATCGAGCCCGAGCGCCCGCCGTATTCCATCCGCGAGGGCGGCAACCGGCTGTGCTTCGTCCGCGATCCCGACGGCTACCGCGTCGAGATCGTCGAACGAGGCTGACGCGGGACGATGGTCGACAACGCCACCATGGGCAAGCTGCTGGAGCGCTTCGCGCAGGGCGTTGCGGCTCACGACCGGGAGAACCCCGATCACAACAGCTGGGGCATCGGAATGGCCAACTTCGACATCGAGCGCCTCGGTCTCGAGGAGGGTGAGGAGATCCTCCCCGGGATCGTGCTGCAGGCCGACGGCGGCGGGACCGGGAACTTTCGGGTCCTGTGCGACGGCGAGCACGACGCTGCCGGCGAGATGGAAGAGGAGGAGGTCGTGGACGCGGTCGCCTCCGAGGAGATCGGCGAGCCCGTCTACGTCGACGGCCCGGCCGAGCCGATCCGCCCCCCGCTCTAGGCGCGGGGCATCAGGCCACGGCGCGGGGCATCAGGCCACGGCGCGTGCCTCGCGCAGCGCCACCCGCTCGGCCAGCCACTGCACGGTGGGACAGCGCAGACCGTGACGCTGCCCTGCGCGCACCACCGCACCGGCGATCGCGTCGAGCTCGGTCGCGCGCCCGGCCGCGATGTCGCGCTGCATCGAGGAGCCCAGCTCCGCGTGCGCCGCATCCAACTCGGCCAGCGTGTCGGCGGCTGACAGCTCCGCGTTCTCGGCGTTGGCCACGGCGACCGTCTCTGAGACCGCGCCCTCGAGCGCCGAGCGCCAGCGCGGATCCGAGCGCACGTACCCGATCGGGCGGTCCGAAGCGCTGGTGGTCAGCGCCAGCGCGCACAGCCG
>DASXCN010000211.1:0-3152 GCA_036491155.1 Solirubrobacteraceae bacterium
CGTGTCCGACGCCGACGTGCTCAGCGGCGGGGACGGCAACGACAGCCTGAACCCCTCCAACGGGACCAACACGGTGTCCGGCGGAGCAGGCATCGACGACGTCTTCTATAACGACAACATCGACAATGCTGCCGACACGGCGTTCGTGGCGACCCCGGTCAGCGTCTCGCTCGATGGCGTGGCGAACGACGGGTATGCGGGCAACAACAGCAACATCGCCACTGACGTTGAGGATGTGACCGTGACGGATGACGGAGGCGTGAATTGCGCGGCCATCGCACCGGAGCCGTGCGCCTACGGCGGGGCGTTCCTGGCCGGCGACAGCGGGCCCAACATGCTCGCGGGCGGCTCAGGCGACGACACGCTCACCGGCGGCGGCGGCGGGGACTTCCTGTCGGGCAATGCCGGCACTAACACGCTCAACGGTGTCAACGGGTATCCGGACCGCCTTGACTGCGGCGGCACCGGGACGGCCAACGCCGACCAACTCGACACGGTTGTCGCCTGCACGACGGTCAACACGACCAAGCTGGCCAACGTCGGTCTGCTCACCCAGGACAAGGCACCGACGGTGTCGTGGGCCTCTCCCAAGGAGAAGGCCAAGATCAACCCGTCCAAGACCAATACGTTCCAGGTGAACGCGACGGCGGGCACCCACCCGATCACGAAGGTCGTCTACTACATCGGTGAGCGCACCGCGTGCATCTCCACGACGGCGCCCTACAAGTGCGCCTACAAGGGCAAGGACACCGACGTCGGCAAGGACACGCTGGTGGCCATCGCCACCGACAGCATCGGCCTCACGTCGACGCTGACGAGGTCAATCACGGTCTCGACGTTCAAGCCCAAGAAGCTCAGCGCGAGCACCAAGCCCAAGACGGCTAAGCACGCTCCGTTCGTGTTCACGACGTCGGGCAAGCTCACGCTGCCCACCGGCGTGAGCAAGGGCAAGGGCTGCACCGGCTCGGTCTCGGTGACCTACAAGGACGGCAAGAAGAAGGTGGGGTCCGGGAGCACGAGGCTGCACTCGAACTGCTCCTTCAGCTCAAAAATGAAGGTCGCCGTCCCCAAGGGCACTAAGGCCCTCTCGGTCTCGGTGGTCTTCGGCGGCAACACGACCCTGTCCAAGGCCTCGGCCAAGGGCTACAAGGTCAAGATCGGCTGACCTCAGCAATCTAAGAAACTGAGGTGTGCGCGGGGCGGCCCAATGGCCGCCCCGTCGCATTTTCCGGCCTGTCCCCGGAGGGCCGAACGTCCCCGGTTGGTACCCTGCCTCGTATGGGATGGATGACGGGAACGGGCCCGCTGGGCAAGGCACCCGCCGGGGAGTTCAACTTCGAACCGCCGGCCCCCGGGCGCACGATCTACCTGGAGCACACCCCCAAGCGCATCCGCGTCGAGGTCGGCGGCGAGGTGATCGCCGACAGCCGCAACGCGTTCATGCTGCATGAGTCCGGGCTGCAGCCGATGTACTACTTCCCGCCCGAGGACGTCCGGACCGACGTCATGACGCCGACGGACCGCCACACGCACTGCCCCAAGAAGGGCGACGCCTCGTACTACACGATTCAGGCCGGCGGCGAGACGGTGGAGAACGGCGCCTGGTACTACCCGGACCCGCTCCCCGACGCCCCCTTCATCAAGGATCTGGTGGCCTTCTACTTCGACCGTATGGGCCGGTGGCTGGAGGAGGGCGAGGAGATCGTGGTCCATCCGCGCGATCCCTATCACCGCGTCGACGTCGTCAGCACCGACCGCCACATCCGCGTGTTGCTGGACGGCGAGGTGCTGGCCGACACCGAGCGGGCGCTGGCCTTGTTTGAGTCCAACCTGCCGCCACGCTGGTACATCCCGCGTGAGGACGTGCGGGCCGAGCTCGAGGCCTCGGACACGGTGACGCGCTGCCCCTACAAGGGGACCGCCGCCTACTACTCCGTCAAGCCGGCGAACGGCGCAGAGGGCAAGGACCTCATCTGGTACTACGAGTCACCGCTGGCCGAGGTGGGGCGCATCGTCGGCCTGCTCTGCTTCTTCAACGAGAAGGTCGACATCGAGCTTGACGGCGAGCTGCAGGAGCGCCCCGAGTCGCCGTGGAGCCGCCGCGTGCGCTCCGACCCAGCCGCCACCGCCGCGGACTGACCGGCAGTCGCCGCTAGGAGCGCCGCGCCCCACCGGGCGCGCCGCTAGGAGCGCCGCGCCCGGTGGTGGTGGTGTGGCGGGGCGAGGATGCGGAAGGGCACGCGCCGGATGCGACTGACGTTGCTGAACAGGTCGGTCGCCTGCAGGAAGGCGACGTAGCGGCCGGGCGCTGGCCGGAAGTGGCGCGAGCGGTTGCCGAAGCGCAGGTAGTTGTAGCCGACGTGAGCGCGCCACTTGGCCCAGCCGGCGTAGGTGGAGCGGTGGCCGTGGGCCACGTGCCAGATCTCGGCGTCGATGACCGACGGGTCGTCGAGGGCGAGGTTGAGCGTCGTGCCCGCCACCGGGAAGCGCGGGTGCGAGAGGAACACCTGGGTCAGGGTGGGGCGGATGAGCAGGACGTTGAGCTTTGGGACCGGGTCGGGGTCGTCGAGCGGGTTGCCCGGGGTGCCGGAGACGATCACCTCGCCGCGCACCACGGGGTGCAGCTTGCACTGAAACTCGTAGACGCCCGGTTGGTCGAAGGTCAGGCGGAAGGAGGAGCCGAGCTTGTGGTCGGGCTGGCTGTTGCCCGGATCGGAGTCGTCGCCGGCGTCGTCGGCCGAGATGCCCGTCACCGAGTGCATGGTGTCGGGGCCGACCCAGTACCAGGTGACGCGCTGCCCCAGGTCGACGTGGACCACGGGCGCTGACCACTTGTAGTGGCCGATGGCCACCTTGGCGTCGGCCGCTCGCGCCGGGCCGGCGGCGAGGATGGCGGTGGCAGCCGCCGCCAGCAGGGCGGCCGCCCCGCGGCGGATCATCACGGGCTGACGACGTACCACCCGTTCATGCCCATGTGCAGGTGCGAGAACACGTGGCAGTGGTAGAACCACCGCCCGGGGTTGTCCTCCACGATGGAAAACGACGTGACGTCGGCGGGCCCGAGCGTGTGGTTGTCGATGACCACTCCCGCCTCGTCAGTCCAGCGGTGCCCGTGCAGGTGAAAGGCGTGGAAGTCGTTGTCGATGGCGAAC
>DASXCN010000212.1:0-1984 GCA_036491155.1 Solirubrobacteraceae bacterium
GTGGCGTAGTAGTGCCGATCGTCGCCGGCGAAGGTGACGCCCCAGTAGTTGACGTCGGGGGCGTCGACGACCTTGCCGTCGCGGTAGGTCTTGAACTGCTCGAGGTTGGCGATGACCTTGCCGCGCACGAGGTCGATCAGCGCGGTGTAGGTCGAGAACGTCCCCGGCGCCGCGTAGGCGTGTCCGGCGACGAAGGTGGTGATGGTTCCGTAGAGGCCGTCGGACGACAGACGGGCCCGGCTGGGCAACCCAGGCACCGTGATCTGGTGCAGCAGGTGGAACTGCCGGTCCAGGATCGAGACCTGCGAGTCGACGTCGCGCGTGGTGAGGCAGATACCGCGGGGGCCGCTGAAGTACAGACGCTCGCAGAAGATCTTCTCGGTGCGCGGCGTCCCACCGGCGAAGGTGACCACCGTCACCGCTCCGTTGAGGCGGGGGTTGGTCGGGTTCTGGGCCCTGACCAGGACTGCCTGTGGCTGGGCGCCCGGGTGCGGGGCGGCCGGGTCCTGGGCGCCCGCCGGCACGTCGGTGAACGGGAGCGGCGCGGCCGTCCCTGGGGACGCAGGCGCGGAGTCCGACGAGGCGAGGATGGCCTTGAACGAGGTCAGCTGCCCGACGGGCCCGGAGGCGACGCCCACCTTGGCGCTGGTGATTTGGGCGTTGGAGCCCAGCGCGCCGACGACGACGACGGCGATGGCCCCCAGCACGCACGCCGCCGCGATGATCGCGAACGCGGCGTTGCGCTTAGTGCTCAGCAACGGCGTGCCTCTCGTCGGCGCGCAGGAGCATCACCGACGCCAGCGCGGCCGCAATCAGCAGGCCCACGAAGGTGAGTGCCGCCAGGGTGATCCCCGACACCGTCCACAGCAGACCGAACAGTAGCGACGAGCCCAACCCCGCCAGGCCGGTCGCCGCTCCGACCACCGACAGCCCGGTGGTGCGCACGTCCTCGTCCAGCCGCGAGCTGGCAAACGCCGCAAGCACGCCGTCGCTCGCGGCGTACCACGTGCCGAGGGCGATCAGGCACCCCGCGAGGCCGACGATCGGCAGCGAGGTGACCAGGAGCGCGAGGTACACCGGCACCAGCATGAGGTAGCCGCCCACGAGGACCGGCATCCTTCCGATGCGGTCAGCGAGCCTGCCGACCGGCACCGCCAGCAGCATGTAGACCAGCGAGGTGCCGACGAACAGCAGCGGGAAGATGCTGACCTGGAAGTCCAGCTTGCGTTGCAGCCCCAGGTAGAAGAGGGCGTCGCTGATCGTCGCCAGGTTCAGCAGCGTCCCGGCGATGACAAGGCGGCGAAACGGCTCGGCCCGCAGGACCTCAGCCGTCGCCCGGACCGACACCCGCTTGGTCTGCCCCGAGGCCAGCCGCGAGACGGGTTTGACGAGGAGCACGATGACCGCCAGGCCGAGCATGGCGAAGCAGAAGCTGACCATGAAGATCCCGCTGAACTGGCCCGGCTCGAGCAGGAGCATCCCGAAGGCGATGAGCGGACCCAGCATCGCCCCGGCGGTGTCCAGCGCGCGGTGCACGCCGAACGCGGAGCCCAACTCCGCCGGCTCGGTGCTGAGCGAGATCATCGCGTCGCGCGGGCCGGTGCGCAGCCCCTTGCCGGCACGATCGATGACCACCAGCGCCGCCACCGCGCCCACCGCGCCGGCGCCGATGGCCAGGCCGAGCTTGCAGACGGCCGAGATGCCATACCCCACCGAGGCGACGTCTTTGTGCTTGTTGAAGCGGTCGGCGAGGACACCGCCGAAGATCTGCAGCAGGGCGGTCGCCCCCTGGTAGATGCCGTCGATCAGGCTGACGACGAGCGGGGCAGCGCCGAACGTGAAGAACACGTACAGCGGCAGCACCGTGGACACCATCTCCGCCGAGACGTCGGTGAGCAGGCTGGTCAGCCCCAGCAACAGGACGGTGCGCGAGACGCCCACGCTCAGCCGCCGCGATCGCGACCCGCTCTTGAAGAGGATTCTG
>DASXCN010000213.1:0-6170 GCA_036491155.1 Solirubrobacteraceae bacterium
CGACCTTTTTGACGCCCACCGGGTGCTCCTTCAAGGCGCCGGTCAACCCTTCGGGGCCCTTGAGCGAGGCAAGGCCTTCCGGAGCGTCGCCGATGCCCTTGATCTCGGCCGCGCCGGGGACCGCCAGTACGGTGTCCACCACGGACCCGCTGACGGAGGCACCCGGGTCATGAACGGCGACCTTGAACCAGTCGACGCCGGCTTCCGTGACCCCTGCGGCACCGGCCGTGGCCGCGGCCACCCGCGTCGTCCCAGGCCCGGCGCCCCTTCGCCTGCCACTCCAGCACCTGCTCGGTCGCCTCCTTCAGCTTCGCCGTGGCGACCGCGACGTCATGCTCCGCGTCCGCCACGGCAGTCTTAGCGTTCGCGACGTCCGTGGCGCTGTAGGCCTCAGCCGCCCCGCCGACCGCGCCCGACAGAGCGGCTCCGGACAGGGCGAAGTGCGGTAGGACCGCGGCCCAGTGACCCATGAGCCCTTCAAACGCTTCGGCGCCGGGCGTGCCGGCCGCGGCGCCGGAGCAGCCGCCGATCGCCCCGTGAGCGCTCAGCACCTGTCCGGCGATCCCTTGAAGGCGCGAACCGGCGTCCTGCACCGAACCTGGCGTGACCTGAAAATGCGACACGCCTACAGCTTGCCCGGATCGCGGCCCGAAGCAACCGTCCCAAGGTGTCGTCGGGGCCATACCCCGGTCAGCCGCCGGCCCCGTGCTCGCGCTGCCACGCGCGAAAGCTCTCCACCGTGCGCTGCTTGTGGCGGCGGGCCACGGTCTCGACCCGCTTGGCCGGTGCGCCGGCGCGCAGCAACTCGATCAGTTCGCGGTGCTCGGCCACCGAGGCCGCGCCCCGGTAGGGGATGTGGACGAACACCGTGGTGCGGATGGCGTCAAGGCGGCGATCGACATCGCGCAGCATCGACACGAGCACCGGGTTGGGGCAGCGCGCGTAGATGATCTGGTGAAAGGCGCGGTTGTGGCGCCCGAAGGCCAGCGCGTCCATCCGCTCCATCGCGGCCACCATGTCGTCGGTGCGCTGCTCGAGCGCGGCGAGGTCCGCCGCGGTCAGCAGCGGCGCGGCCAGCGCGGTGGCATGGCCCTCCAGCAGGGCCAGCACGCTCATCGTGTCCTCGAAGAGCTCCGGCTCGGCGGGCGCCACCTGCGCGCCGGCATTGGGGCGGTAGACGATCAGCCCCTCGGCCTCCAGGCGCCGGATGGCCTCGCGCACCGGCAGCGCGGAGACCGCGAACTCGGCCGCGACCTGGTCGATGACCACCCGGAACCCCGGCCCGTACGCGCCGCCGAGGATCCGCTGGCGCAGCACCTCGTAGACCTGCTGCTGCTTGGTGGGGGCGGCCGCCGGCACACGGCGATCATATAACCCGATCAGATACGATCCCCTATATGGTCACCGCCACCGCTCCGACCTACGGTACGCAGGAGCACTACATCGACGGGGCATTCCGCGCCAGTGCCGCCGCCGAGACGTTCGAGTCGCTCAACCCCGCGACCAATGAGGTGCTGGCGTTGGCGGCGGCGGGCGAGGCCCCGGATGTCGACCTGGCCGTGGGCGCGGCGCGCCGGGCCTTTGACCAAGGACCATGGCCGCGGTGCAAGGCGGCCGAGCGTGCCGCCGCGCTGCGCCGCATTGCCGACGGCATCCGCGCCCGCACTGAGGAGTTCATCGCGCGCGAGGTGGCCGACATCGGGATGCCGATCGCCCAGATGAAGGGGCTGGCCGCTCGCGCGGCGCAGAACTTCGACTACTACGCCGGCGTCGTCACTGAGCTGCACGGCCGATCGTTCCAGGTCGGCGATGAGTTCCTCAACTACACCATCCGCAAGCCCGTCGGCGTGGCCGGGCTGATCATGCCCTGGAACGCGCCGCTCATGCTCTCCACCTGGCGGATCGCGCCGGCGCTGGCCGCTGGCAACACGATCGTGCTCAAGCCAGCCGAGTGGTCGCCGCTCACCGCCACCCTGCTGGCCAGCGTCATCGAGGAGGCCGGCATCCCGTCGGGCGTCTTCAACGTGGTGCAGGGTCTCGGCGAGACCGCGGGCGCCGCGCTGTCGGCGCACCCGGGCGTCGACCTCATCTCCTTCACCGGCGAGACCACCACCGGCCAGACGATCATCGCCGCCGGCGCGCGGACGCTCAAGCGCTCCTCGATCGAGCTGGGCGGCAAGTCCCCGGTGGTCGTCTTTGACGACGCCGACCCGGAGCTGTGCGTCGACGCCGCCCTGGCGCAGATCTTCACCATGAACGGCCAGCGCTGCACGGCGGGCTCGCGCCTGCTGGTGCAACACGGCCTCTATGAGCGGATCGTCGGCGCCGTGGCCGAGCGGGCGAAGCACATCCGCGTGGGCGACCCGACCGACCCCCGCACCGAGCTCGGCCCCCTCATCCGTCCTGAGCACCACGCCCGGGTGATGGACTACATCGCCTCCGCCCGCGCCGAGGGGGCGCGGGTGCTGACCGGGGGCGAGCGACCTCCCGCCCACCAGAGCGGCAACTTCCTGCAGGCCACCGTGATCGCCGACGTCACCGAGGACATGAGGGTCTTCCAGGAGGAGATCTTCGGGCCGGTGCTGGTGGCGATGCCGTTCTCCGACGAGGCCGAAGCCGTGCGCCTGGCCAACGCCACCCCGTATGGGCTGGCGGCGTACGTTTGGACCAACGACATCCGCCGTGCCCACCGGGTCGCCCACGCGATCGACACCGGCATGTGCTGGATCAACTCCCAGAACGTGCGCGACCTGCGCACCCCGTTCGGCGGGGTGAAGGCCTCGGGAATCGGTCGCGAGGGCGGGGACTACGCGTTTGACTTCTACTGTGAAACCGAGATCGTGCACGTCGCGCTCGGCACCCACCACATCCCCCGGCTCGGCCTCCCCGACGAGGACTGACCACCATGGCCTCGCCCGCCACCGAGCTCGCCAACACGCCCCCGGCCACGCCGCCCTTCGACATCGTGCGCGCCGCCTTCGTGGAGTTGCGCGTCACCGACCTGGAGGCCTCCGAGCGCTTTTATGCCGGGCTGCTGGGGATGATCGTCTCGGCGAAGACCGGCGACGCCGTGTACCTACGCGGCTGGGAGGAGCGCCAGCACCACTCGCTCATCTTGCGCCGGGGACCGGCAGGGCAGGTTCCCGCCGCCGCCCGCCTGGGCTTTCGCGTGCGCACCGAGGACGACCTGGAGCAAGCGGCCGCGCACTTCGCCGGCGAGGGGCTGGCGACGCGTCCGATCGACGCGGGCACGGACCCAGGGATGGGACGCGGGCTCCGCGTCTGGGACCCGTTCGGGACCCCGCTGGAGTTCTTCTGCGCCATGGAGCGGTTCGAGACCCAGCACCAGCGATTCGATCTGCACCGTGGCGCGCCGCTACTGCGCCTGGATCACGTCAACCTGCACACCCCGCGCGTGGAGGACACTTTCCGCTTCTGGCTGTCGCTGGGCTTTCGCTGCACTGAGTACATCGCCACCGACGACGCGGATGACGAGCGGATGACCGCAGCGTGGATGCGGCGCAAGCCCACGGTGCACGACGTGGCGCTGACCGCCGGGACGGGGCCGCGGCTTCACCACCTCGCCTACTGGGTCGCGGACCCCGCCGGGGTGCTGCGCGCGTGTGACCAGTTGGCCGGCGGCTACCGCACCGACGTGATCGAGCGCGGCCCGGGCCGCCACGGCGTATCCAACGCCTTCTTCGTCTACCTGCGCGACCCCGACGGCCACCGGATCGAGCTCTACTCGTGCGACTACTACACCGGCGATCCCGACCACAAGCCGCTGCGGTGGTCCGTCAACGACCCGCGCTGCCGCTCCTTCTACGGCACCCGGACGCCGGACAGCTGGTATGAGGAGTCGAGCGTGCTGCTCGGTCCCGACGGCGAGCCGGTGCCCGTCGAGCCGGCCAACGTCGACGAGCGCGCGCAGCGCTCCGAGGTGGCGGCCTGACCGCGATGCCCCAGGTGATGCCGGTTCACAAGTCATCCCAATCGCTGCGGTCATGTCTGGGGCGCTTTGCCACCGGAGTCGTGGTCGTCACCTTTGACAGCGACGACGGCCCGCACGGCATCACGGTCAACTCCTTCACCTCGGTGTCGATGGATCCGCCGCTCGTGCTGGTCAGCGTCGCCCGGCGGGCCCGGGCGCACGACGCGCTATTTGACCGCGCGTTCTGCGTGAACGTCCTCGGCGGCGAGCAGGAGGCCGTGGCACGCCGGTTCGCCGGTTCAGGCGAGGGCGGCGGCGATTGGGCCCAGCACGCGGAACCTCCGCGGCTGACCGGTGTGCTGGCCCATCTGGAGTGTCGGCCGTGGCGGGCCTACGACGGTGGCGATCACACCCTCTTCATCGGTGAGGTGCTCGACTACGACTACCGTGACGGCGATGCGCTGGCCTTCCACGGCAGCCAGTACACGCGGATCGCCGACGATCAGCTCGGGATCGAGTACCTGCTGTGACCTCGGCAGCCCAATCGAGCGCCGGAGGCCCTGCCGTGCTCCCTGACGGGCTGAGGCCCGGGAAGGTGATCGGCGTCCACGTCAACTACCGCAGCCGCGCCGCCCAGCGCGGGCGCGTCCCGACTGAGCCCTCCTATTTCGTCAAACCCACCACGGCGCTCTCGGGTGGGGGCGACGTGGTGCGGCCGCCGGGTACCGAGCTGCTCACCTCCGAGGCCGAGATCGCGGTGATCATCGGCACCCGGGCGCGCAACGTCACGCCCGAGGAGGCGGGCCGCCACATCGGCTGGTACGCACCGGCCAACGACTTCGGGCTCCACGACTTCCGGTGGGCCGACCGCGGCTCCAACGTCATGGCCAAAGGGCAGGATGGGTTCTCCCCGGTCGGCCCGGCCGTGGCCGCCCAGGGCGTGGACCCGGCGACGCTGCACATCACCAGCACCGTCAACGGCGAGGTGCGCCAGGACGCCACCGGCGAGGACCTCATCTTCAGCTTCGCCCAGATCGTCGCCGACCTCTCGCGGTTCATGACGCTCGAGCCGGGCGACGTCATCCTCACCGGCACTCCGGCGGGCGCCGACGTCGTCGCGCCCGGCGACGTGGTGGTCATCACCCTCGAGGGAGCGGGCAGCGTGACGAGCACGATCGTGGAGGGGACCATGGAGCTGGCCCCGTACGGGGCGATGCCCAAGGCCACCGAGGACGCTCGCGCCTTCGCCACCGGCACGCCCCCGCCCGCCGCGGCCAGCCCGCCGCGCCTGCCCGCGGAGGCCGAAGCGGCGCTGCGGCGCGTGTCGACGGCGACGCTGACGGTGCAGCTCACCCGCCGCGGCCTGCAGACGACGTTCCTCACTGGCCTGCGCCCGACGCGGCCCGACCTGCCCATGGTCGGCTACGCCCGCACCCTGCGCTACGTGGCCATCCGCGCCGACGTGCGCGAGTCGATGGCGGGCTCCGAGGACGCTCAGAAGCAGCTGGTGGAGTCGGTCAGCTCCGGGGATGTGGTGGTGATGGAGGCGCGCGGCGAGACCGGTGCGGGCACGATCGGCGACATTCTGGCGGCGCGCGTCGTGGCCCGCGGCGGGGCCGGAATCGTCACCGACGGCGGCGTCCGGGACACCCCCGGCGTGACCGAGCTCGACATCCCCACCTACTACCGGGCGGCCAACGCGTCGTCCCTGTGGAGCGCCCACATCCCCATGGACATCGACGTGCCGGTCACCTGCGCCGGCGTGCTGGTGATGCCCGGCGACGTCATCGTCGGCGACGCCGAGGGCGTGGTGGTGCTGCCCTTCGCGATGGCCGAGGAGATCGCCCACGCCGCGCTCGAGGTCGAGGAGCGCGAGGCCTTCGCCCTGGAGCGCGTCAAAGCCGGTGAGTCCTACCGCGGGCTGTACCCGCTGTCGGATGAGCGGCGAGGCGAGTATGAGACCTGGAAAGCGACGCGCAGCGATGAGCCCCGCCCATGACCAACCCGTTCGCCGGCGACGCGACCGCGGTGCGCGGCGCCATCACGCCCCTGATCACCCCGTTCACCGACGCCGGGGAGCTGGACCTGGACTCGCTTCCGCGCTTGATCGAGGCGAGGTCGAGCTCGCCGTCTTCGAGGAAGGGCGTGACGAGCGGCGTGATCGCGCCACGAACGGCGGAGGGATCGGCGGCGAACGGGTTGGTCACGATGGCGGCTCCTGGTGACGGGATGCGCGCCA
>DASXCN010000214.1:0-4347 GCA_036491155.1 Solirubrobacteraceae bacterium
GGGGTGGCGCCCAGCACCACCTGGAGGAACAGGGGCAGGTAGGTCACCGACCCGAACAGGGCGAAGCCGACCACCAGGCCGATGGCGCTGGTCACCGTGAACACGCGGTCGGCGAACAGGTGAAGCGGGAGCACCGGCTCGGCCGCCCGCCGCTCCACCGCGATGAAGACGGCGAGGAGCGCGATGGCGATCGCCCCGAGCACGACGATCTGGGGCGAGCCCCAGGCGTAGTCGTTCCCGCCCAGCGTGCACAGGAGGACCACCGCGGTGAGCGCGCCCGCCAGCGTTCCGGCGCCGAGGTAGTCGATCCGGTGATGCGTCTCGTTCTGGCGCGAGGGGAGCGTCGCCGCCAGCACGGCGAACGCCGCTATCCCGATCGGGAGGTTGACGTAGAAGATCCACCGCCACGTCAGAGTGGTGGTGAAGAAGCCGCCCAGCAGCGGCCCGATCACGCTGGCCAGCCCGAACACCGCCCCGAAGATCCCCTGGTATTTCCCGCGGTCACGCGGGGGGACGACGTCGCCGATCGCCGCCATGGTGCCCACCATCAGCCCGCCGCCGCCAAGGCCCTGGAGCGCGCGGAACACGATCAGCTCCGTGAGGCTCTGCGCGGCCCCGCACAGCGCCGAGCCGATCAGGAAGACCACCAGCGCGACCTGCAACACGATCTTGCGGCCGTAGAGGTCGCCGAGCTTGCCGTACACCGGGGTGACCGCGGTCTGGGCCAGCAGGTACGCGGTCACCACCCACGAGATGTGGGACAGGCCCCCGAAGTCCCCGACGATCGTCGGCAGCGCGGTGGACACGATCGTCTGGTCCAGCGCCGCCATCAGCAGCACCAGCATCAGCCCGACGAAGACGACGAGGATGCTGCGCGTGCCGTCAGAGCCCACCCCTGCGGTGGTGCCGTTGGTGCTCAGCGCCGACTCGCCCGACATGCCGTCCTCCCGGATCGCGTCAGCCGTCGATCATACGGCCGCCCGCGCGGGATCCGGCCGGCGGCGTGCGGCCGCCTCGGTGAGGACCCAGCCCACCAGCGCGAGCAGTGCGGTGGCTCCGCCCAGCACGCAGATCGCGTCCCAGCCGTCTGAGCCATACAGCGAGGAGGAGACCGCCGAGAGCGCGGCCCCGCCGAGGAAGTAGGCAACCATGTAGGCGGTGGTCAGCCGGCTGCGGGCCTCGGGGCGCAGCGCGTAGATGGCGCTCTGGTTGGAGATGTGCAGGCCCTGGACACCGAGGTCCAGCAGGGCGATCCCGGCGATGAGCGCGACCACCGAGGTCTTGCCCAGGGCCATGACCCCCCAGCTGGCGAGCATGATGAGGATCGAGACGGTGGTGACCCGGGCGTTGTGGCCGCGGTCCGCGAGCCGGCCCGCGCCCGACGCGGCCAGGGCGCCGGCCACCCCCACCAGGCCAAACAGCCCGATGACGCCATTGCCGTAGTTGTAAGGGGTCGCGCTCAGCAGGAAGGCCAGCGACGTCCACAACGTGCTGAAGCAGCCGAAGCCCAGCGCGCCGATCATCATCCGCTGGCGCAGGATCGGCTCCTCGCGCAGGAGCGACACCACTGAGCGCAGCAGGCCGCCGTAGGAGAGGTCGGTGGTCGGGGGGACCCGGGGCAGGGCCCGTCGCAGGGTGGCGGCGAGGAGCACCATCGCCACGGCGGCGAACCAGAACACAGTGCGCCACCCCATCGCGGCGGCGATCAGGCCGCTGATCGTGCGCGCGAGCAGGATCCCGATGAGCAGGCCGCTCATCACGGTGCCCACCACGGACCCGCGCTCGTGCTCGGCCGACAGCGAGGAGCTCATGGGGACGACGATCTGGGCCACCACCGAGGTCACGCCCACCACCGCCAGCGCCGCGCCCAGAACCGCGAAGCCGGGCGCGGCGGCGCTCAGGGCCAGCGCGGCCGCGGTCACGAGCATCGTGCCGGTGATCAGCCCTCGGCGCTCGTGCAGGTCGCCGAGCGGGACCAGCAGGGCCAGGCCGAGCACGTAGCCGAGCTGGCTGATCGTGATCAGCAGGCCCGCGGTGCCATTGGAGACGCCGAAGGCGCGGCCCAGGGTGTGCAGCAGTGGCTGGGCGTAATAGAGGTTGGCGGCGGCCGTCCCGCAGGCGACCGCCAGCAGCAGCACGAGGCCGCGGCTGATCCCGCCGCCGAGCTCCGCCTCGCCCGCGCCGGAGTGTGGCTTGTCCTGGACCTGGGGCATCTTCCATCGAACATAGTCGCCGCGGCCGCGAGCCATTAGTCTCTTCGACGCCCAAGCGTGAGTCGTGGGGCCGGAGGCCTCCGCGGCGGTGCGAGAGAGAGGGTGTTGACGATGGCTGACCGTCTGGCTGCGCGCTACGCGCGCTCGGGTTTCGGATCGTGGGCTCGGACCGCCCCGCCATTGGCCGGGTTTCCTGCAGCCCCAGGGGACGGTGAGCAACGTGTGCGCCGGCCAGCCGTGCCGCAGCTCTGACTACACGCCGTAGCGCTAGCCCTTAAGGGCCTCGGCCAGCCTGGGAAGTCGTTTGAGCACGTCCGCCTGGCGGGCGCGCTCGGCGACCTCCCGGCGCCGCGAGGCGGGCAGCGCGGCCAGACGGTCGGCCACCTGCTGCCCGATCGCGTCGTCGTGTTCGGCGATGAGCAGCACCTCCGCCCATAGCTCGTGCTCGACGATGGTGTCGAGGATCGCCTCGAGCGCCGGCGGCTGGAGAGCCAGCGCGGCGAGAACCATCTCCCGACGCTGGCGCTTGTGCAGGTGGTTGAGGAGGTCGAGCGCCTCCAGCCACAGGTCGTCGTCCGCGGCGGCGGCGATGACGCCCGCCGACCGCCCCTTGGGCAGCTTGGCAAAGAGGCGGCTGAGCTGCGACCTGTCCTCGAGCACGAAAGCGGTCTGCAGCACCGCCTCGTCGTCCATCGTGGCCACCGCCGCCGCGATCGCCTCATCGGAGAGGTGGCCGACGAAGCGCCCCATGGTCACGTACTCGCGGCGCGCCACGAGCTCGGCCGTGATCTGGCCGATGAGGGCGGGGGAGATGCTGGCGATCAGGTCCGACGCGCGCCGTGGGTCCAGCTCGACCGCGACGTCGGCCAGGAACGGCGGCGGGAGCTTGGTGGCGACGTCGACGGCCTTGTCGGTGTCGAGCAGGCCGGCCAGCCGGGCCGACAGCAGCGGTCCGAACGCCCGCTGGCCGATCGTCGCGGTCAGCCCTGCCGGGAGCAGGCGGCTGGCCGCGGCCAGCCGGCCCAGCGAGCTGCCGTTGGCGTCATAGAGGGTCTCCGTGATGCTGTCACGCAACGCGCGCACGTCGGTCGGGGCCACGCGCTCGAGATAGGCCAGCTCCTCGGGCTCGCGCCCCAGCAGGCGAGCCAGCTTCATCACCTCGGCGTGGCCTTGGAGCCGCTCGGCGGTCCGGCTCATCGGACCACGCGCTTGATCGGGCCGCGCAGCAGGCGCGGGATGTGGCTCAGCGCGCGGTCCCCGGCCTCGCTCAGCGCGGCGGCCTGGCGATGGCGGGCGTCGGCGACCGCTGCCGCGAGGTCGGCGAGCTCCTCGTCGGAGAGCTCGCGCAGGCCGTCAGGGGTTGGTCCGCGCAGCTGCGTGGAGAGGGAGGTGAAGGCGTCCACGGCCGCGTAGTATCGGCCACCGATCCGATGCGCGCCCTCGTCTCGCACCCCGACCCCCCGTTCCTCGACATGGCCGACGTGGTCGAACCCGAGCCGCGCTCGGACCACGCCGTGGTCTCGGTCAAGGCGATCAGCCTCAACCGTGGCGAGGTCAAGCGGCTGGAACGGATGCAGGCAGGGACGATCGCCGGCTGGGACGTCGCCGGCACCGTGACCTGGCCGGCCACCGACGGCTCCGGCCCCAAGGCCGGGGCGCGTGTCGTGGGCCTCAAGGACGTCGGCGCATGGGCCGAGCAGGTGGCGGTTCCCAGCGAGGCGCTGGCCGAGCTGCCCGACGAGGTGTCCTTCGAGCAGGCGGCCACGCTGCCTGTCGCCGGGCTCACGGCGCTGCGGACGCTCGAGATCGGCGGGTTCGTCGTGGGCAGGCGGGTGCTCATCACCGGCGCCAGCGGCGGGGTGGGGCGCTTTGCCATCCAGCTGGCCAAGCTCGCCGGCGCGCACGTCACCGCGGTCGCGCATCGCGCCGAGGGCCTGACGGAGTTGGGGGCCGACGAGGTGGTGCCCGAGCTGAGCGCCACCGGGGACACCTTCGACGTCATCCTCGACGCCATCGGCGGTCCCGTGCTCGGTGCCGCCCTGCAACGCGTGGCGCCGCGGGGCACCGTGATCAACATCGCTGCCACGGTCGCCGAGCCCGTCAGCTATCCGACCCGCGAGTTCTACTCCCGCGC
>DASXCN010000215.1:0-2785 GCA_036491155.1 Solirubrobacteraceae bacterium
TCGTCGCCGAGGTCGATCGGCTCGCCGAGCAGGTTGAAGATCCGGCCCAGCGTGTCGCGGCCCACGGGAACGGTGATCGGCGCGCCGCTGTCGATGACCTCCGTGCCGCGGGCCAGGCCGTCGGTGGTGTCCATGGCCACAGCGCGCACGCGATTGTCGCCGAGGTGCTGCTGGACCTCGCACGTGACGTAGGGATCCTTCTGGGCCGCGAGGTCCTCGTCCTCCTCGGCCCGCGCGGCCTCGGGCCGCGGTACCAGGATGGCGTGGTTGATCTCGGGCAGCTTGTCGGGGAACACGGCCTCGATGACGACGCCCTGGATCTCCTCGATCCGCCCGACGTTGCGCTTCTCGGTCCCGCTGCTGGTTTCGGTTTCCTGCGTGGCAGACATCTGTTCTCCTTATCCGAGGCCTTCTGCGCCGGCCACGACCTCCATGATCTCCTGTGTGATCTCGGCCTGGCGGGCTCGGTTCATCTCCAAGGTCAAATCGTCAATGAGCGTCGAGGCGTTCTCCGACGCGTTGCGCATCGCGGTCATGCGAGCGCCGTGCTCGGACGCCGTGGACTCCAGTAGCGCCCGGTAGATGGAAATCTCGACGTAGTCGGGGACCAGGCGCTTGAGGATCTCCTCCGGGTCGGGCTCGTACTCGACCAGGGCCCGCGGACCCTTCTCGCCCTCGTCGTGGTCCTCGGACTCCTCGCCGGTGTCCTCATCGAGCACCGTGGCCTGCTGGAGCGGCAGCAGAGTCTCGCGTCTGATCACCTGAGTCAGCGGCGAGATGTAGCCGTTGTAGAAGATCTCGACCTCGTCGAGCTCGCCGTCCACGTAGGCGGCCATGAGCCGCTCGGCGATGCGCCGAGCGTCGTTGTAGGCCGGGCGGTCGGTGAAGCCCGTGAAGCTCTCGGCGACCTCGAGGCCCCGGAAGGTCAGCGACGACGCCGGGCGCCGTCCCGAGGCGTAATAGAGGACGTGGCGGCCCTCGGCGCCGTGCTCACGCCCGGCGGCGACGCCGGCGCGCACCGCGTTGGAGTTGAACGCCCCGGCCAGCCCACGGTCCCCAGCCACCACCAGCAGGCCTACGGTGTTGATGGACTCGCGCTCTTGGAGGATCGGCACACGCGGCACGTTGCCGGCGGCCTCAGCCGCCTGGCGCGTCATCCGCCGGATCGCATCCGCGTAGGGCCGCAGCGCCTCGATGCGCTGCTCGGCGCGGCGCAGCCGGGCGGCGGCCACCATCTCCATCGCCCGGGTGATCTTCTGAATGTTCTTGACCGCGCCGATGCGGTTGCGAACGTCTCGCTGCGAAGTGGCCATGCGTCAGTCGATCCCTCCGGCGGCCGCTAAGCGGCCTCGGACTCCTGGTCGTCGGACTCGGTGCGGCGGCGCGCCTCGGGCGCGGCGTCCTCCTCCAGGGGGTGACCCTCCTCGTCGAGGTCGTAGCCGAAGTCCTCGGCGTAGGTGTTGACCGCATTGTCGAGCGCCTCGCGGGTCTCGTCAGACCAATCGCCGCCCGCGATCTTCTCGAGCAGGTCGGCCTCGTTGCCGCGCAGCGACTCGGTCAGCCCGGTGAGGAACTTCTCCACCTTGTCGGCGAGGATGCGGTCCAGGTAGCCGTTGGTGGCGGCGAAGATCTGGGCCACCTGGTCCTCGACCGGCAGCGGATGGCGCTCGTTCTGGTTCAGAGTCCTGACCAGGCGCTCGCCGCGGGCCAGCGTCCGTTGGGTGTCGGCATCGAGCTCGGAGCCGAACTGGGAGAAGGCCTCGAGGTCGCGGTACTGCGAGAGCTCGAGCTTCAACGTGCCGGCCACCTTGCGCATCGGCCCGATCTGGGCCGCACCACCCACCCGCGACACCGAGATGCCGACGTTGATGGCCGGGCGCACCCCGGAGTAGAACAGCTTGGGCTCGAGGAAGATCTGCCCGTCGGTGATCGAGATGACGTTGGTGGGGATGTAGGCGGACACGTCCCCGGCCTGGGTCTCGATGATCGGCAGCGCCGTGAGCGAGCCGCCCCCGAGGTCGTCGTTGAGCTTGACCGCGCGCTCCAGCAGCCGCGAGTGCAGGTAGAACACGTCGCCCGGGTAGGCCTCGCGGCCCGGCGGGCGGCGCAGCAGCAGCGACATCTGCCGGTAGGCGTAGGCGTGCTTGGTGAGGTCGTCGTAGATCGCCAGCGCGGCCTTGCCGTTGTAGAGGAAGTACTCGGCCATCGCGCAGCCCGCATACGGCGCCAGGAACTTGATCGGCGCGGCCTCGTCGGCGGCGGCCATGACGATGATCGTGTTCTGCAGCGCGCCGGCCTCCTCCAGCACGCTGGCGAGCTGGACGACGGTGGCCTTGCGCTGGCCGATGGCGACGTAGACGCAGACCAGGCCGCGGTCCTTGTTGTTGATGATCGCGTCGATGCCGATCGAGGTCTTGCCGGTCTGGCGGTCGCCGATGATCAGCTCGCGCTGGCCGCGGCCGATCGGGATCATCGAGTCGATCGCTTTGAGCCCGGTGAGCATCGGTTCCTTCACCGGCTGGCGCTGGACGACACCGGGAGCCTTGTGCTCAGCCGGGCGCCTCTCGGTGGTCTCGATCTCGCCCTTGCCGTCGAGTGGGTTGCCCAGCGGGTCGACGATGCGCCCCAAGAGGGCGTCGCCGACCGGGATGTCGAGCAGGCGTCCGGTGCGCTTGACCGTGTCGCCCTCGGAGATCTTCTCCCACTCCCCGAAGAGCACGGCGCCCACGTTGTCGGACTCGAGGTTCAGCGCCAGGGCCGTCACGTCGTGAGGCAGTTCCAGGAG
>DASXCN010000216.1:0-2656 GCA_036491155.1 Solirubrobacteraceae bacterium
CGCTCCTCCACCTGCTCCAAGCGGCCGGCCGCGTCCTCTGAGCCCTCGACCTCGGCGAGGTAGCCCCGCAGCTCGGCGGTGACGTCCTCGCTCTCGTAGCGCAGCGTCTCCAGGCGTCTGCCGAGGTCCTTGAGCCGTGGGTCGACGGCGGCGACCTGCTCGAGCTGGCCGGCGGCCTCGGCCAGCAGCTCGGTCGCGCCCAGGCCGGCCTCGGGGGTGAGGCTGTGGGCGGCCACGGTGGCAGCGTGCACCAGCGCCTCCTGGTGGCGCAGGCGCTCGCGCTCCGCGGTCAGGTCGGCCTGCTCGGCCTCGGTGGGCGCCGCGGCTTCGATCTCTGAAAGCTCGAACGTGAGCAGGTCCAGCTCTCGATCGCGCGCGCCGGCCAGTTCGCCGAGCTCGGCCGCGCGGCCCTCGAGCTCGCGCACCCGCTCATGGGCGGCGCGCAGCTGCGCGCGCAGCGCCCGCTGGCCGTCGCCGATGTAGGCGTCTAACAGCTCCAGCTGCGCGGTGGACAGCATGAGCTTGCGGTGCTCGTGCTGGCCGTAGAAGGACAGCAGCCGGCTGCCGAGCTCCTGCAGGTCGGCCTGGGTGGCGGCGCGGCCGCACACGTACGCGCGCGTGCGCCCGTCGGGCCACACCCGGCGCGCGAGCACGATCTCCTCGGCGCCCGCGGGCAGCCGGTCGGACTCCGCCAGCTCCGGCGGGAGGTCGAACACCCCCTCGACGTAGGCCTCGGCCGCGCCGGGGCGCACGATGCCGCGCCGCGCCTTGCCGCCGAGGAGGAGGTCCAGAGCGTGGGCCAACAGGGTCTTGCCGGCGCCGGTCTCGCCGGTGAGCATGTTGAGGCCGGGCGCCAGGCGCAGCTCGGCGCGCTCCATCAACAGCAGGTTCTCGACACGCAGCTCGTGAAGCACGCCACGGGTCTACCAGGCGCGCAGGACGGAAATCGGGGCGTGCTACAGCGGCGTCGCCATGCGGCCGAACTTCTGGCGCAGGCGGTGGTAGAACGTGGTCCCCGGCACCTGGGCCAGAGCGCCCTGGTCGATGACGAAACGCGCGTCGATGCGATCCCCGGCCTCCAGCGCGCCGACGGGGCGCCCATCCACCGTGACCTCCACCGGCTCCTCCCGCGAGCGGTTGTCGACACGCAGCCGGTCGCCGGGGGCGACGACCAGCGTCCGCGCCGTCAGCGAGTGCGGCGAGATGAACGACACCACGTAGCCGTGCACGCCCCAGGCCATCACCGGGCCGCCGTTGGCGAGGTTGTAGCCCGTGGAGCCCGCGGGCGTGGACACCACCAGCCCGTCGCAGCGCACCCGGCCGACGTCGTCGCCGCCCACCGAGTACTCCAGGTCGGCCACGCGCTTGCCCGGCTGGCGGTGGATGGAGACGTCGTTGATGGCCAGGGCCTTGGTGCCGGCGCCGGAGACCTCTATCCCCGGCAGCGAGAGCACCTCGAAGTCGCCCGCCAGGGCCCGCAGCGAGCCGGCCCATGCCTCGTCGCGGTCGACGGTGGCCAGAAAGCCCATCTCCCCGAAGTTGATGCCGAACACCGGGACGCCGGTGCCGGCGTAGCGGCGCAGCGCATTGAGGATGGTCCCGTCTCCGCCGAGCGCGAAGCAGATGTCCACGTTCGGGTCCAGAGTCGCGTTGCGCTCCACGCAGGGGCCCTCCTCGATCCGATGCTTCTCGGTCTCTTCGGGATCGAAGCGGAGCGTGACCCCGGCCTCGTCGGCCAGCTCGATGAGCGTCGTCAGCGCCGGATCGGTCTCGGCCGGCCGGCGATGGGTGAACACGGTGGCGGTGCGGATGCGCCTCACGGCTCCACCTCCCGGGCGGCAGCCTCCAGGTCGCTCACGGCGCCGTCGCGGCCGGCCTCGGCCAGCCACACGAACGTTTCCAGGTTGCCCTTGGGCCCGGGCAGGCCCGAGCTCGCGTAGCCCAGCACCGCTGCGCCGAGCCCGCGCGCCTCGCTTCCCACGGCCACCAGCGCCCCGCGCCGCAGGTCGCCGTCGCGTACCACCCCGCCCTTGCCCACGCCCGCGCGGCCGACCTCGAACTGCGGCTTGATCATGGCCAGGCAGTCAAAGCGCGCGTCGGCCGTTGCGAGGACCGCGGGGAGCACCTTGGCCACCGAGATGAACGAGAGGTCGATGACGATCAGGTCGGGCGAGTAGGCCAGGTCGTCGCGCCGCAGGGCACGCGCGTTGGCGCGCTCGATGACCGTGACCCGCTCGTCGGAGCGCAGCGACCAGTCCAGCTGCCCGTAGGCGACGTCGAGCGCCACCACGTGGGCCGCGCCGCGCTTGAGCAGACAGTCGGTGAAGCCGCCCGTGGAGGCGCCGACGTCGAGAGCGTGGCGGCCGGCGACGTCCAGGTCAAAGCCGTCAAGCGCATTGGCCAACTTGATCCCGCCCCGCGAAACGAACGCCGGGGCGTCGGCGAGCTCCAGCTGGACATCCTCGGCCACCAGCTGGCCCGGCTTCTCCGCCCGCCGGCGCTCAGGCAGCAGCAGCACCTCGCCGGCCAGCACCGACGCGGCCGCGCGGCTGCGCGAGGGGAACATTCCCCGCTCGGAGAGGAGGCTGTCGAGGCGGACGCGCTTCATGGGCATGTGCGGAAAGGTACGCGATGGGCTGCCGGTCGACGAACGACG
>DASXCN010000217.1:0-3521 GCA_036491155.1 Solirubrobacteraceae bacterium
GGCGCTTCTTCCAGGTGGGCAAATGGGCGCTGCTGGCCTACCTGTTGACCGCCGGGCTGATCGAGTACGCGTTCCTGCGCAACCACCTCAAGGGCGGGGCGCTGGTCATCCTCACGCTCTCCCTGCTCGTCTACGCCGTGCAGGTCCCCGCCATGATCGCCTTCACCGTCGCCCGCTACGAGACGCCCCCGGGCGTCGGCGCCGACGGCTCGCTCGCCCCTGGGGTGTGAGCGCTCACGCCCCACTGGCTAGACTCGGCTGCCACGCGCCCGTAGCTCAGCTGGATAGAGCGTCGGTCTACGGAACCGAAGGTCACAGGTTCGAATCCTGTCGGGCGCGCTTGAGAAAGCCCCGCTTAGCGGGGCTTTTTGTTGTCTGAAGGCGCACTGCCGGTCAGGCGGGTTCGCCTCGATGATCTCCTCGCCGGCCGTCCAGCGCCCATCTCCCTCGAGCAACACGAAGGTCTCGGCGTATGGGTGGGTATGCAGTTCTACGAAGCGGCCAGGCGGCGTGCGGACGATGAACACCGTCACGCCGACCCCGGCCCGCGGACCGCCCTCAAACAGCGCTGCGGTCGGGCTCAGGCGAAGATCGTCGATGTTGAGATGAGAAGCAGGCATGAGCAGATCGTCCCATCGGTGGATGTTGGCTGCGCGCTGATTCGCCCGGGCGAGGGTGGTGCGACACCGATGAGATTTCGCGCTGCCGAGGGTTTAAACAAGTGAGATGGCGTACACGGCAACTGAATCCCCCGAGTTCCGGCTGTTGCTGGCCCGCGCTCAGGCTGGTGACGAGCGGGCGTTCCGCGAGCTGATCCAACCGTATCGGCGGGGCCTGCATGTGCATGCGTACCGAATGCTCGGATCGGTGGATGACTCCGAGGATGTGACCCAGGAGACGCTCTTGAGGGCGTGGCGGGCGCTTGAGCGCTTCGAGCCGCGCGCGTCGCTGGGGACGTGGCTGTTCCGGATCGCCACCAATGTGTGTCTGGATGAGATCGAGCGGCGTCCGCGGCGGCCGGAGCCGGTCGACCCGTTCCCCGACGAGTTGCGTGGCGAGGCCGACGCGTTGATCTACGAGCCGGCGGCGCGGTATGCGCTGCGCGAGGGTATGGAGCTCGCGCTGCTTGCGGCAATTCAACTGCTGCCGGGCCGTCAGCGCGCGGTGCTGATCCTGCGCGACGTGCTTGGCTGGAGCGGTCCGAAGGTCGCGGACTTGCTGGAGACGACCCTGGCCTCGGTCAACAGCGCGCTGCAGCGGGCGCGGGCCACGGTCGACGCGGCCCTACCGGATCGCGCGTACGCCCCGGCGGACCCTGGTGAGCGCGCACTTGTCGAGCGCTACGTGGAGGTCTGGCGAGCAGATGACTTCGACGGACTCGTCGCGCTGCTGCGCGAGGAGGCCGAGCTGAGGATGCCGCCGCGCCCGACAATCCGTGGCGCCGCGTCCATCGCCTCTTTCTTCCTGGAGGAGGCAGCGCGCGGCGATCTGCGGCGGATGCGCTTCACGCCGACCCGCGCCAACGGGCGGCCTGCACTCCTCGTCCATGCGCGCGCCGACGATGGGAGAGACATCCCCCACGGAGTCAAGGTCCTCGAAGTGGCCGGCGGGCGGATCGCCGGCTACGACGCGTTCATCGCTCCGCGGTACGTCTCGATGTTCGGCCCGTGACCACCTGACTACTCGCTCTACCGGCCCACACGCCGGTTGGGTCCCGATTCCAACTCCTGCGAATGCCAGTTCTGACCTGGAGGTCCAATGACGTCCCCAATATCCCCACCCGCGCATCGCTGGCGAGCCTTCTCGCTCCTCGCCGTCGCCGCGTTCATGACGGTCATGGATCTGACCATCGTCAACACGGCTCTGCCGACGATCGGGCGAAGGTTGCACTTCGCCCAAACGAGCCTGCTGTGGGTCGTGACCGCATACGGGCTGGCGTACGGCGGCTTTCTGCTGCTCGGCGGCCGAGCCGCCGACCTTCTCGGCCGGCGGCGGATGATCATGGTCGGCCTCTCCGTATTCACGGCCGCCTCGCTGGGGGCGTCGCTCGCCAGAAGCGGGGCGGTCCTGATCGCGGCTCGCGCCGTCCAGGGCCTTGGCGCCGCTGCGTTCCTGCCCGCCGCGCTGTCGACTGTCCGGAACATGTTCACGGAAGGCGCCGAGCGCAACCAGGCGCTCGGCATCTGGGGAGGCCTCGCAGCGCTTGGTGCCACTTTCGGCGTCGTGTTCGGCGGCCTGTTGACGCGATTCGCGGGCTGGCAATACGTGTTCTGGCTGAACGTCCCGATCGGCGTGGTGGCGCTGCTGTTGATCCGCCGTGTCGTGCCCGAGAGCCGGGTCGAGAGCACGCGGCGACGCTATGACCCCATCGGGGCCGTGACCGTGACAGGCGCGCTGGTGCTGCTCGCATACGCGATCGCACAGGCGCCTCGGGTCGGCTGGGGTGCTGGTAGAACGATCGCCGAACTGGCGATCGCCGTCGTCCTGTTCGCGGCGTTCCTGGCGATCGAGAACCGCGGCGAGGCGCCACTGATGCCGCTGCGGATGTTCCGCACACCGACGCTCGCCGGTGCGAACGCGGTCGGGTTCCTGCTCGGAGCGAGCTTCTACGCGTTCATCTTCATCGGCACCTTGTACATGCAGCAGGTGCTTGGCTACTCGGCCTTGCAGAGCGGGTTCGCCTGGGCTTCGGCCGGCGTGACATCGATGCTGTTCGCCGGCGTCTCACAGATGCTGGTGACGAAGGGCTCGGCGAAGCTGGTGATGGCGTTCGGGATGACCTGCGTCGGTCTTGGCATCCTCTGGACTGTCAACGCCCCTGTTCACGGTCACTTCTGGGCAGACCTGTTCGGGCCGTTCGTCGTGGCCGTCGGGATGGGAAGCGCTTTCTCGTTCATCCCGATCTCGATCGCTGCGCTAGCAGGCGTCGCCGAACGCGAAGCCGGGCTGGCTTCAGGGCTGATCTATACGTCGCAGGAGCTCGGCGGCGCGGTCGGGATCGCGATCGCCTCGAGCATTGCGGCCAGCCGCTCACAGACTCTCCTGCGCGCGGGGGCCGGCGTGCACGCCGCACTTACCGGCGGATTTCACTCCGCCCTGTGGTTGTCCGGCGGTATCGCGCTTCTTGCCATCCCGGTCACCTTCCTCCTGATCCGTAAAGACGACATGGCGGCAGCAGTCGCGGCGACTGCGGTCACCGGACCAAGCCCGTCACGGCTGGCGCTCGAGACCGAGTGATCCATCCAACGCCACCCCATCATCTAACGAGGAATCAGAAATGAGCCACACGATCGTCACGTACAGCGTCAAGCCCGGACGCGCCAAGGAGAACGCCGCGTTGGTGCGCGCCGTCTTCGAGGAGCTCGCCACGGACAGGCCTGCTGGGTTTCGCTACGCGGTCTTCCGGGCGGCAGAGTCGGGCGAGTTCGTCCATCTCTACACCGATGAGGGCGCCCGACCCGGCGCGCTGCAACAGCTGCCCGCATTTCAGGCCTTCGTGGCCGGGGCCGCGGGTCGCCACG
>DASXCN010000218.1:0-2956 GCA_036491155.1 Solirubrobacteraceae bacterium
CCCGACGGCAAGACCCAGGTCAGCGTCCGCTACCAGGACGGCAAGCCGACCGCGATCGAGAAGCTGCTCATCTCAAGCCAGCACGCCGAGGGCGCCGAGACCCACATCCGCGATGACGTGTGGGAGCACGTCGTGGTCCCGGTCCTTCCCGACGGCCTGTACGACGCCGGCGAGCTGCGGCGCAGCTTCCTGGTCAACCCCACCGGCCGCTTCGTCATCGGCGGTCCGATGGGCGACTGCGGGCTGACCGGGCGCAAGATCATCGTCGACACCTATGGCGGCATGGCCCGCCACGGGGGCGGCGCCTTCAGCGGCAAGGACCCGTCCAAGGTCGACCGGTCGGCCGCCTACGCCGCGCGTTACGTGGCCAAGAACGTCGTCGCCGCGGGGCTCGCTGACCGCGTCGAGGTGCAGGTCGCCTACGCCATCGGCGTCGCCCATCCCGTGTCGGTGATGGTCGAGACGTTCGGCACGGGCAAGATCGGGCGGGGGCGGATCCTCGAGCTCATCGGCGAGCACTTCGACCTGCGCCCGGGTGCCTTCCGCGAGTACCTGCGCCTGCACCGGCCGATCTACCAGAAGACCGCCGCCTACGGCCACTTCGGCCGCGAGGATCCCGACTTCACCTGGGAGCAGACCGACAAGGCCGAGGCGCTGCGCGACGCCGCCGGGCTGTAGCGCGCGGCGCGCTAGGCCCTAGTAGCCGAGCCGGCGCAGGAACTTCTGGAGCTTGGTCACGAACTTCCGCCCCTGGGCCACGCTGGCTCCCAGCGGGCTCTTGAGGTGCCCGGCTTGGGCCTGCTGGTGCAGGTAGCGGTTGGCCGCCGCGCTCTTGCCCAGCCGGTACTCGTCGGCGGCCCAGGCGGCGATGACCCCGACGCTGTCGATGTCGTGCCCGTGGTCCACCTTCTTGAACGTCTTCAGCCACATCGCCGCGTCCTTGGTGATGAGTGCCGGGTAGCTGTCGGTGACGTCCTGGAAGCGCCCGCCCGAGAAGTCGAGGATCTGGAGCGGGAGGCCTGACGCCGCGAAATCTGTGAAGGCGTAGGCAAAACGGTCATCGGCGGTGACGAACTCGGAGCGTCCATCGTGGTTGAGGTCCTCGATCCGCTCGCCCGGGTCGCCGAAGTTGTGCTCAGTCATCCCGTAGGTCATCGTTCCGGGATCGAAGGTGAAGATCTGCTCGACCGAGCAGCAGTGGGCGCCGCCGGTGTACAGGTCCAGGAGCACGTTGGGCTGCCCGATGTGGTCGAGGTCGATGATCTGCACCGAGGAGGCCTTGGTGCCGGTGACGCCCGGCGCGCAGAACTTCCCGCACGCCTTGGACGCCACGGGCTGGTCATAGAGCACGGACCCTGACTGGGCGATGCGCAGGTGCAGTCCCGAGTAGTTGGGATAGTGCCCGGTGTAGCTGAACGTGGCGGTCACGGCCCCCTGGCTCGCCGTCTGGGTGGTGGCCAGCGCCGCGGCAGGCGCCAGCGCCGCGGTCACAGCGAGAACGACGACGATAAGCAGGCCCCGGCGCATCCGCCGAGCATCCTATCCCGCACGCGGGCCCCCGGGCACTTCCTATGCTGAGTGTGAATGTCAGCTCAGTACATCTTTACGACGCACAAGCTCTCCCGGCGCTATCCGCCCGACAAGGAAGTGCTCACCGACATCTCGCTGTCGTTCTACCCCGGCGCCAAGATCGGCGTGCTGGGCTACAACGGCGCGGGCAAGTCGACGCTGCTGAACGTCATGGCCGGGATCGACACCGAGTTCAACGGCGAGGCCCAGCTCGCTCCGGGCGCCACCGTGGGTCTCCTCGAGCAGGAGCCGCAGCTGGACCCGGCCAAGGACGTCAGGGGCAACGTGGAGGACGGCGTCGCCGAGATCCGCGCGCTGCTGGATCGCTTCAACGAGCTGTCGATGAACTACTCCGAGGAGACCGCCGACGAGTTCTCGCGCGTGCAAGAGCAGATCGACGCGGTCGACGGCTGGAATCTCGACACGACGCTCGAGTACGCCATGGACGCGCTGCGCTGCCCGCCCCCCGACGCCGACGTGAGCACGCTCTCGGGCGGGGAGCGTCGCCGGGTGGCGATGTGCCGGCTGCTGCTGCGCCAGCCCGACCTGCTGCTGCTCGACGAGCCCACCAACCACCTCGACGCCGAGTCGGTGGCGTGGCTGGAGCAGCACTTGCACGACTACAAGGGCACTGTCGTGGCCATCACCCACGATCGCTACTTCCTGGACAACGTGGCCGGCTGGATCCTCGAGCTCGACCGTGGCCGCGGCATCCCGTATCAGGGCAACTACTCCGGCTGGCTGGAGCAGAAGCAGGTCCGCCTCAGGCAGGAGGAGCGCCAGGAGTCCAGCCGCCAGCGCACCATCGCGCAGGAGCTGGAGTGGGTGCGGATGAACGCCTCCGCGCGCCGCGGGAAGCCCAAGGCGCGACTGAACGCCTACGAAGCGCTGCTGGCCCAGGACCGCAACGTCAAGCTCGACCAGGTCCAGATCCACATCCCCGCCGGTCCCCGGCTGGGCGATGTGGTCGTCGAGGCCGATGGCGTGCGCAAGGGCTACGGCGACCGGCTGCTCATCGACGACCTCACCTTCAAGCTGCCGCCCGCGGGCATCGTCGGCGTCATCGGCCCCAACGGTGCCGGAAAGACGACGCTGCTGCGGATGATCACTGGGCAGGACCAGCCCGACGAGGGGACGCTGCGCCTCGGCGAGACGGTCAAGCTCGCCTACGTCGATCAGTCACGCGACGCCCTGGATCCGGAGAAGACCGTCTGGCAGGAGATCTCCGGCGGCTTGGATGAGATCCCGCTGGGGGATCGCACCGTCTCGAGCCGCGCCTACACCGCCGGCTTCAACTTCAAGGGCACCGACCAGCAGACCAAGGTGGCCAAGCTCTCGGGCGGAGAGCGCAACCGCCTGCATCTGGCCAAGCTCCTGCGCGAGGGTG
>DASXCN010000219.1:0-1979 GCA_036491155.1 Solirubrobacteraceae bacterium
CCCGCCCGGAGCGGCGATGTCAACGCCGTCGTCGGGCGACCAGGTGCCCGGCGGCGACACGTCGGCCTTGGGCATGGGGAACTCGAACCCGTGAGACACCGGGCCGCCCGGCGCGGCACCGCCACCGCCACCGCCACCGCCATCGCCACCGCCACCGCCCGAAGCCTGCGACGCCGGCGCGACACCGGCGCGCTGGGCCGACTGGAGCCTGGCCAGCCGGCGGGTGAGCGAGTCCACCTGCGTCTGGGCGCTGGTCAGCCGCCCGGCCTTGGCGGACGCCGCCTGGGCCGCGGCCAGCCGCTGGGAGACGAGGCGCACACGGAGCCTCGCGACCTGGTTTCGCTCGGTGAGGGCCTGCTCGGTCAGCTGGCTCTGCCTGGCCGAGAGGGTGCCGAGGCGGATCGCCTGCGCCGACACGGCCTGGCGCGCGGCCTTGACGCTGCTGACGACCCGCGCGTTCTGGCGGCCGATCCGTTGCGCGAAGGCGAGGCGCTCCAGGAGATCATTGAAGCCGGTGGCCTCGAGCACCACGTCCACGATGTCGGGCCGCGCCCCCTCGTAGCCGCCGACGAGCTGCGCGGCGAGCACCCGCTGTGCCGCCGCGACGAGTCTTTCGCGCCGCGCGAGCGTGGCCTGTGCGGTGGTGAGCCGCGCGCGCAGGCGCAAGAGCTCGTCGCGCTTGGCGTTGAGGTCGCCCTGCACGCCGGCCAGCCGGCTCGACAGCGACGCGATCCCGGCGTTCAACTCCGTGACGCGTCCCTTGGCGGCGGCCACGGCACCGGCCAGGCTGGTGACCTTCTGGCGCGTGGTCGACAGCTGCTGTCGCAGCTGCCCGCTCCCCGCGGCGTGCGCGAACGGAGCCCCCGAGACCACGAGCCATACCGCCACCAGGCCCAGCCCGCCCGCAGCCATCCCCACCACCGTGCGCACGGACAACCGTGCCCCGTGTCGTCGTGATCTGTGTGAGTGCCGCATCGGTGCGCAGTGAGCGCCGCTCGTGCCGGCTCGTCAGCCGGCGGGCGATGAACGTAACAGGCGTCACGCGGTCGGTATGACGGCCGGCTGGCATGCACGAAATGCTGCACGGCCGGCGAGCGCGCGCCGCGGTGGCGGGGCCGCGCTACGCGGTGTCGTCGCGGCTCACGCGCACGACGTGCAGGTCACGAGGCGCCCCGTCGGCCCGCAGCCGTTTCGAGCGGCCTGTGCGCAGAGCGCCCGCGTCGATCCGGGCCAGCAGCGCGTCGGAGACGAGCACCTGGCCCGGCTTGGCGGCATCGCCCACGCGCGCAGCGATGTTGACGTCGACGCCCAGGTAGTCGCCGCCGAGCCTGCGGGGGCTGCCCCAGTGCACGCCCACGCGCATGCTGGGCCGGTAGCCGTCGATCTCGATCTCCCCCACCTCGTCCTGGGCGTCGAGCGCGGCGTCGAGGGCCCCTTGCGCGGAGAGAAACGTGGCCATCACCCCGTCGCCGAGCCGCTTGACGATCCGGCCCTGGTGGCGCACGACCGTCGTCTCGACGCATGTCCCCACCTCGCGCAAGAGCGCCAGGGCCGGCCCGTCGCCGGCCTTGAGCGCCCATGACGAGAACCCCGCGAGATCGGTGAACATCACCGCCATCTCCTGCGTGCCGCGCCCGCGACCCGCCGCCTCCGACAGCGACTGCCACACCTGCAATCCCGCGAAGCCGAGTTCCTGCAGCACGCTCTTGCGGTCGGGCTGCAGCGCCGACACCGTGCGCCCCAGCACCTCCACCGGCTGGGCGCCGGCCGTCGACAGCGGGTCCCCGAACTCCTCGTCGCCCGGCAACTGGCGCCGCAGCCGGCGCGTGGCGTTCAGCAGCGAGGAGTGCGAGTCGACCTGGACGGCCAATTGCCGCAGACGCCGCGCGCGCTCGGGCGAGTCCAGCGCATCACCGAGGCCGGCGTCGGCACCGGCCTCGTCGAGTGTCGCGGGAGTCTCGAAATCGTCGGATTCCATG
>DASXCN010000220.1:0-1860 GCA_036491155.1 Solirubrobacteraceae bacterium
CCCCTCTGAGGCACCGGCCGCGAGGCGGTTCCCACACCCGCCCCCGCCGTGCGACGGGGCGTTTGTGGCTTGCTGTTGAGGGAGGTGTTACTTCCCCGAGCACGGCGGGGGCGGGCGTGTCCACCGCCCTGCCGTGCCCCCCGGCGCTGCCTCGGTGCCGGCCCGGCGCGGGGGTCCCAGCGCCGCTTGCTTAAGCGTTGGGGCTCCGGCTCTTGGGCGATGGCGCGAACGGCGGCGGGGTGGGTGGGTCGGAGGGCGTGCGGGCCGCGGGCCCGTCCCGCCGTGCTCGGGACGTCACTGTGGACGGCCCCGCACCCGGTCAACCCCCGCCCGCACGGCGGACGGGTCCGCGGCGCGGGCGACCCCCGCCGGTACCTCAGATGCGGTCGCCGTTCGATGCCGCCGCGGCGGCTTACTCGGCGGCGCGCAGGCGCCGCGGCGGGCGCTGGGGGTGCTCGGTGAGGTCGGGGCCGAGGTCGAGTTGGAGGGCGGCGTTCTGGACGGTGCGGGCGGTGACGGTCACGGGTTCGAGCTCGGGGAGCTCCGAACCCTCCGAGACCGCCCCGTGATCGGCGAAGCGCCGCGCGCTGGGCAGCACTCGTGACTCGTAGGAGCCGATCGTCTCGTTGAACGCGCTGACCGTGCGGTTGAGCCGCGTCCCGAGATTGGCGAGCAGGGTCGAGAGCTTGACCAGACGGCCGTGAAGCTCACGTCCGAGCTCGGAGATCTCCTGGGCGGACTCGGCGACGCGCTCCTGTTGCCACCCGTAGGCCACCGAGTACAGGAGGGCCAGCAGCGTCGTCGGCGTGGCGATGAGCACTCGCTGGGTCATGGCGTCCTGCATGAGCGTGGGGTCGGCCTCTAGGGCCGGGCCCAGCAATGACTCGCCGGGCAGGAACATGACCACCATGTCGGGCGTGGTGTCCAGCCGCGACCAGTAGGCCTTGTCGGCCAGCGCCTTGACGTGCTTGCGCAGCAGGCGGGCGTGATCACGCAGGAACTGGTCGCGCTCGACAGCGTCGCGGGCCTCGTGGGCGTCGAGCACACCCTGCAGCGGTGACTTGGCGTCAACCACCACCTGCTTGCCTCCCGGTAGGTTGACCACCATGTCGGGGCGGAGGGTCGACTCGTCCCCGGCGTAGGAGTGCTGCTCGGTGAAGTCGCAGTGCTTGAGCATCCCGGCGGCCTCCACGACGTTGCGCAGCTGCATCTGACCCCACTGGCCGCGGGCGTTGGGCTTGCGCAGCGCGGTGACGAGCGCGCTGGTCTCCGTGCGCAGGCGATCGCTGGTCTCGGCCAGCGCGCGCAGCTGCGCGCTCATCTGCCCCCGTGACTCACGCCGCTCCTGGTCCAGGCGCAGCAGCTGACTGTCGACCCTGCCCAGCTGCTCCTTGAGCGGGGCCACCAGCTGCTCGACCGCCTGGTGGCGCTTCTCGAGGTCACCCTTGGCCTCTGACTGCGCCGTCTGGAGCTGGGCACGTGCGAGTTCGGCCAGCTGGCTCATGCTCGACTGGAGCGCGTCGGCGCTCATCGCCTTGAAGGAGGCCGACAGCCGCTCCTGGGCGTCGGTGATGGTCGCCAGCTGCTCGGCCGCCCGCGCACGTTCCTGATCGAGCTCCGTGCTCGTCTTGACCAGCCGGTTCTCCAGATCACGCGCCTGAGCAGCCTCAAGGCTGAGCGCGCGCAGCCGTGGCCGCAGCGCGACGACCATGAGGGCGGCTCCGATAATCACTCCGAGTGCGAGAAAGACAGCGTCCATGGGTGGGCCGTTCAGCATGGCGCGCCCCGCGGACGGAACCTGCAGGTTGCGACAATCCGGTGCATGGCCGCTGACCGAATCCGCCGCCGACTCGTCGTTCA
>DASXCN010000221.1:0-1666 GCA_036491155.1 Solirubrobacteraceae bacterium
ACGGCTTCGTAGTTCGCCGGACGCCCATCGCCGCGGATGTTCTCCGCGACCACGTCGCCCTCGTACTCACCGACGTGGGTCAGCGGCCAGATGCCGTTGACGTCGCCGATGGCCCAGAGGCGCTCGCCCGCGCGCAGGTGCTCGTCCACGCCGATCCCGTGCGGATTGGCCTCGACGCCGACCGTCTCGAGGCCGATCCCCTCGACCCGCGGGCGCCGCCCGGTCGCCACGAGCAGCCGGTCACCCCGCAGCTCCACACCACCCTCGAAGGCCAGGACATAGTCGTCACCCTCCCGCCGCGCGGCGGTCGCGTGCTTGCCGAGCATCAGCTCGATTCCGTCCCGGCGCAGCGCCTCGCTGAGCGCGTCGCCCAGCGGCGCAGGCTCGCGGGGAAGCACCCGGTCGGCGCCCTCGACAACCACCGCCTCGCCGCCGAGACGCCGCACGACCTGGGCCAGCTCGACGCCCGCGGCCCCGCCGCCCAGCACGAGCAGGCGGCGCGGGACAGCCTTCATGCTCGTCGCCTCGCGGGTGCCCCAGACGCCCTCGAGCTCACGCAGTCCCGGGACCGGAGGCACGAACGCAGCTGCGCCGGTCGCCACCACGATGTGCTCCGCGGTGTGGCGGGCGCCCTCGACCTCGACCACCCCGGTGCCGGCCAGCCGGCCCGTGCCCCGCAGCAGGTCGATGCCCCGGTCGGCCAGCCAGTGTTGCTGGCCGGCGTCGGACCAGTTCGAGACCATGTAGTCCCGCCAGGCCAGCGCGGCCGCCACGTCGACCTGCGCGCTCGCGGCCGCGTCGCGCGCGCCGTGCACCGCCTCGCCCGGGCGCAGCAGCGACTTCGACGGAATACACGCCCAGTAGGAGCACTCGCCGCCGACCAGTTCCCGCTCCACGATGGCGACGTGCAGCCCGCGCGCAGCCAGCGCCGCGGCGCAGTGCTCGCCGGGCGCCCCGCCGCCAAGAACGATCACGTCATAGTCATTGCTCGAGCTCATCGCTGCCTCCGTCGGTTGCTGGTGACATCACGGCCGACGACGAGCCTGCCGTTCGGTAGACGAGCCTAGATCGCCAACCGGCGAGCGCCGGGGTTAGACGACGATGTGCTTGACCTCTGCCATGTAGCGCCCGGCGGCCGCGGATGCCGCCTCCGGGGTGCTCCCGCGCTGGCGAGCGTCCAGGTACGCCGCATACCAGTCCCACCAGTCATGCGGTGGGGCCACCGCCTCGAACGCGCCGTGATGGTCGGCCGTCTCATGCAGCAGCCCGGCCAGAGCCGACACGTCCGTCGGCCACACCCGTCCTGGGAGCCGCTCCGTGACCTCCTGCAGCAGCCAGGTGTTCCCGTCCGGATCCGCGAACGTCGCAAAGCTCTTGTACGAACCGCGCTCCGGGTCAGGACCGGGCACGCGCCGGTCGGGATTCTGCCCGGCACCGTGAAAGACCTCGCTGACCTGTGCGCCGTGGCCGGTCAGCGCGCCCCGGGCGGCCTCGATGTCCTCGACGACCAGCAGCAGGTTCTGCACCGAGCCGGGCGCCGCCGTCGTCATCCCGATGCCGAACTGGATTGAGGCGGGCGAGTTCGGCGGAGTGAACTGCACCACTCGGTAGTCCGGGGCGATGGGGAAGTCAGCGTCCAGGCGCCACCCCAGAGCCTCGTAGAACG
>DASXCN010000222.1:0-5797 GCA_036491155.1 Solirubrobacteraceae bacterium
CGTTAGAGCGTGATCGGTGATCAGATCTCACCATGAGTAGCTGTCGCCTGGCACAGCCGACTCGTCGAGCGCCACGTCAGTGTTCCCCCACTTCGGTGCGACCCCCACGTAGGTCGGCGACCCTTTCCCCAAGTCGCTCTGGTTTGCGCACGATGAACTTTGCGCAGGTTTAACACTACCGCACCCTGTCAACCTGGCGGGCGAAATTAGGCTCACACAAGTGACACGGTGAGGTTCGGGAGCGGCCGCGAGCCAGCCGGGGCGCGGCCGGAACGGGAGGCGCCGGAAGGGTAGTGTTTGGGCCCATGGAGGCCACCTGGATCGCCCGCGCACGCTGGCGATGGCGTGGTGCCTGGCTGTGGCCCACGTTTGTCGTAGCCGCCGTTCTCGACGGCGTGATCGCGGTCGAGCGGCCCTTCGTCGGTGATCGCCAGAGCTTCGCCGGCGGGCTCCTGGCCGGGCTCGTCCTGAACCTGCTCGCCGTGCTGTTTCTCTCGCGCGGCCTCGGCGCGCTGCTGCGGCGCGTGCGCGGCGACATGCCCGTTGGCGTGGCCCGCAACTACGGCGGCACCGCCGCCGTCGCGCTGGTCAGCGCGGGACTGCTGGCCGTCGGCCTGGCGCGCCACGAGGGGATCGTCGCCAACCAGCAGGCGCTACGTGACGCGGTCGTCCGCGCCGTCGCCTACATCGGCGATCACGCGCCGCAGGCGTTCCGCGCCAACGCGCGCCAGACGGATACGTTCACGATCCAGGCCGGCGCGATGTACCGCACGTGCGTCCCCAGCGCCGACGGGCGGCGCTCGTACTGCGTGATCGTCAAGCCCCGCCTGCCGCTGGCCGGCAGCGTCGTCTTCGACGGCTATGAGCCCAACTCTCTCTTCGCGGAGGGCGTCAACTAACCGGAGCGGCCTGCACCTCGTCCAGCACCACCGGCAGGCGGAAGAGGCTGGCGAAGCGCAGGGCGAGAAAGGGGTCGCCGGTGAGCTCGAAGCGCCCGCTGGAGAGCAGCTGCGGCCACGTGACGGCGCCCCCCGCGAGCAGGATGAGGTCGTCGGCGCCGATGCTGGCGCGGGCATGCGGGTGGGCCGGGGTCCCGAAGCTCACCGAGCATCGCGCCCCGGCGATCGACAGCGCGTAGCTGGCGGGGTGCGAGTCATGGCGGATGGCCAGCTCGAGGGTGGCGTCGAGCTCGTCGGCCGCCGCGGCATCGAAGCGATGCGCGATCGCCCGCGGGAGGACGGCGAGGATGAGCCGGTGCATCGCCCGGCCGCGGTCGCGCCGCGCCAGCCACCGTGCCAGGCGCCGCTTCATGACAGGAGATGCTCCATGGCCTCGGTCGGGTCGGCGAAGAGCATGAGCGCGTCGTCGGTGGCCACCATCCGCCCGTAGTGCGTCGACATCTCGTGCTGGATCGAGTATGCGTCGATGTCGTACCCGAGCTCCTCGGAGACCTCGTCGTAGGGGATGACCAGCCGGTGGGCCGACCGGATCTCCCAGAAGGCGGGTTGCTCGATCACCTCGGCGCGCCCGGCGAAGAACCGCGCCACCGCGTCGCCCTCGGCGCTCTTGGCCATGACGATGCCGACGTGATCTGACGAGCCGTCGGTGGAGTCCTGGTCGGCGTTCGGCACGCGTGCCGCGGGCTGGGAGGCTGCGGCAGTGACGGCCTCGGTCTGCGCCGGGGCGCTCAGCGCCTCCTCCACGGTGCGCCGCGCGTACTCGCTCACCTGCCCCTCGGCGTCTGACACCGCCTCCGCGGCCTCGTGCGCCTGCGCCATCCAGTCGGCCAGCCACCCGTCGATGACCGCGCGGTTGTGTGCGCCATGCGTCTGGTCGGCGAGCAGGAAGCGCACCAGGGCCACCGTCCAGGCCCGGGCCCACTCCCACTCCTGCGTCGCCACCCGGGCCAGCACCGGGGTCACGGTGTCGCCGCTGGCGGCCGCGGCGCGGGTGCCCAGCTCGCGCCGGATGAGCGTGCCCACCACCGGCTCAAAGCACAGGTTGGCGGCGACGATCACCTCGCCCCAGTCAGGGGTGGCGGCGAGCCTCTCGAGGTAGCGGCGGGTCGGCTGCCACGCCGCGTCGTGCAGGAACGTCTCTCGTGCGTGAGCGATCGGCAGCTCGCAGCCCAGGTGAGGCTCGAGGTCCATGGCGTAGAGCACGATCGCCTGCGCCGAGCGCTGCTTGTGGGCGGCCTGCAGGCACACGCAGGTGGCCACCGAGTCAGACAGGCAGTCGCGCGCGGCGGTCGCCAGCGCGAACCAGAGCCCGTGCTCGACGAACGCCGGGATCTGCAGCGACGTGCGCAGGAAGGTGACCCAGCCGGGCGCGAAGTCATCGATGAGCCCCTGCTCGGCGGCCGAGGCCAGCGCGCTCTCGAGCTGCCGCTCGACCGCTGCCCCGGCCTGGTAGAAGGGGCGCTCCCACTGCTGTCCCGGGTCACGGAAGGCGTACCAGTCGGTGGCGCGCAGCGCGGTCGACGCGTCGTTCCAGGTACCGCGGCCGTCGGCGAAGCTCAGCGGCCAGCCGCGCGCGAGGTGACGGTGGATCGAGGGCTGGGTGTCGACGGTCACGTCCTCATAGAGGCTGGCGCGACGACCCGCAGGGGCAAACCAGGCGAACTCTCGCTCGGAGAGCGCCCGAGCCGGCGTCGAGCCCGCCGCGGCCGCCGTGGTGAAGCGATCGGCGTGGATGTGCGCAGGATCGACCCCGGCCGCGGTCAGCACCGCCTCGGCGTCGTCCAGTAGTCCAGGCGGGCCGCACATGTAGACCTCGGCGTCGCCGTCGACCCGGAGCACCTCGGCGAGCGAGCCCCGGTCAAACAGCGTCGGCTCACATCCCAGCCCCCGGAGCTCGTCGAGCAGGAACGGCTCGCGCGCGGCGAAGTACATCGCCGCCGCCCCGGCCCTGCCCTCGCCCGCGAGCTGGCGCAGCAGGGCCAGGATCGGTCCGACCCCGGACCCGCCGGCCACCATCACGATCGGCCGCTCTGACCGGCGCAGGTGCAGCGTGCCGTAGGGACCGGTGAGCCGCACCTCGGTCCCGGCGGTGATCTCGGAGCCGAGCCGGCTCGAGAGGCGTCCGCCCGGATAGCGCCGGACGATCAGCTCGATCGGGGTGGCCGGGGACGGAGTGGGGAGGTTGGCGATGGAGAACGAGCGCCTGACCCCGGCGGCGTGGACGTCCACGTACTGCCCGGGCGCCCAGGTGAACTGCGCTGAGGCCGCCAGTGTCACCAACACGATCTCGTCTGTCAGCGCAGTGACCGCCGTCACCGTCGCCGTCACGTCGCCGATCGGGTTCTCTAGCCGGTACTTGTCGGGGTCGTAGTGCAGGAGCTCGATCGTCACGTCGTCCTCGGGGATGGCCCGGCACATCAGCGCGTAACCCCCGGAGCGCTCGGTGTCCGACAACGCGAAGCTCGAGTAACCCTCAAGCTCGACCTCACCGTCCAGCAGGTAACACTTGCACGCCGAGCACTGTCCTTCGCGACACCCGTGGGCAAGGTTGTAGCCGTGGCGGAAGGCGGCGTCGAGCACCGTCTCGCCCGCGTCGCAGGTGATCTCCTCGCCCAGGGGCTCGAAGCGGACCCGTCGGGTCACAGGACCGCGGTGGCGAGCTCGAGCGGCACGGCTCCGTCCGAGCGGGGCGCATCGGACCAGTCGCCGCTCGGCAGGCCCAGCTCGCGCGCGACCCGGATGTTGGGGCTGATCAGCTTGAGGTTGTGTGCCCGGATGTCCGAGAGCGTCCAGCGCCGCTCGTCGTGCAGGTGGGGCTGGGCGATGAGGGTCTCGCCGTCGGAGCGCATGAAGCCGAGGTCGCGGATCACCTCTGAGGCCTCCCAGCCGTGGTAGCGGTCCAGGTAGTTGCGATCGCCGGTGTAGCGCCCGGGGTTGGACTCGTCCAGCCACCGGCACTCGCGTGAGCAGTAGAACCGCGTCCGCTCGCCGACCACGCGGTGGACGCGATCGGCCTCGCAGACGCACAGCCCCTGGCAGGTCCAGCAGAACGGCGGCGCCATGTTGATGAAGTCCAACGGCAGAAAGCCGTTGCGCGGGTCGGCGCCCTGGCGGAAGGCCTCCCAGAAGGCGCCGTATTGGGCGTACCAGCCGGGGTACTTGGCTTCGAACCACTCGAAGTCGCGCTCGTCCAGCGGGTCAAAGCGCCAGAAGCTCAGCGGCCAACCGGCGAAGGCGAGGATGGCGTGCCGATGGTGCAGACCGCCGACCAGCCGCTCGCGGGCGCGCTCAAACATGTCGGGCGGGATGTTCAGGCCCAGCTTGCCGAGCTTCATGATGTAGGCCCGGTGCCAGTCGTCGCGGACCCAGCGGTCCCATTTGTCCAGGAACGACTCGGGATCGGAGCGGTCACGCGAGAAGTACTCGATCACCACCGCGGAGAACACATCGATGAAGGCGTGGTTGATCCAGAACGCCTGCTGCAGATCGCGCTCGATGAGCGGCGCGTTGTGGTCGTCCTGCAGGACGGTGAGCAGTGTCGCGTAGCCGTTGGAGATGTGGCGCGCCTCGTCTGACTGGACGCTGAGGTACGTGGTGGGGAGGGCGAAGTCGCCGTTGCGCGCGGCGACGTCGGGAGTGGCCACGAAGACGATGTTGGTGAACGCGGTCTCTGCCACCACCTGCAGCGTGAAGGCGCACTGGATCGGGTCGCCCACGATGAAGTGGCTGAGCATGTTGAGGCCCGGGTTGGTGAGGACCGAGCCCGAGAACGCCTTGGGGCCGAGGTGCCACCCGGCCGGGTCGGGGACGTTCTGGGCGTACCAGCGGGCCAGCGCCATCTGCATTCCGGTGTGGCGGATCTCGTCGACGAACTGGACGTGGTAGCCGTTGCGCAGCTCGTTGTTGGGCACCGCGCTCATCAGCATGGACATGCACCGGCCGGCCGCCACCTCGGCGTAGTTGGTGATGACGATGAACGGCTTGAGGATCTCCAGCCAGCGCTCGTGGGCCTTGTGGGGCATGCCGGCGCGCACCGCGGCGTCGTGGCCGCCGTAGACGCGCTCGTCCTTCTCCAGCTCCATCGGCAGGTACTCGCGCATGATGTGGCGCATCGGGTCCTTGGCCTTGTGTGGGAACCGGTAGCGCGTCGGGTAGCGGACGATGGGCTGCTGGTACTCGGGCTCCCAGCCCAGCTGGGCGATGCGCTCGTGTGTCTGGGTGATGCTGCGTCTCGGCATGCCCGACAACGTAATCCTGCACGGCTGTACGTGTCTGCGGCCTCCAGCAACGTCCACGACGGCCTTGTTTGTCACAATCTGACAATGAGCGAGTGGGTCGCCGAGTCGCTCCCTGCCGAGACGATCGCGGCCGTGCGCGGCGAGCTCGGGACGCTTGCCGACGGGATCATCGAGGCGGTGCGCGCCGCCAGCCCCATCTACGGCGAGGTGTTCGGCTCCCCGGAGGGGATGGCGCTGCGCCTGGGCGTCGAGCAGGCGATCCGCGCCTTCCTGGATGCCGTCGAGGCCGGCCAGCGGCCGGCGCGCGAGACCGACGAGCTGTGGCGGATGCTCGGGGAGGCCGAGTACCAGGCGGGCCGCAGCCTCGAGGAGCTCCGCGCGGCCTTTCGCAGCGGCATCCGCGCGGTGTGGCGCGGCGCCGCCGAGGTCGCCACCCGGGCCGGGGTCTCGGCGCCGGCCACGATCAGCCTCGCCGAGGCGATCTTCGTCTACGGCGACGAACTCGCCACCGACGTCGTCGAGGGCTACCTGCGCATCCAGTCAGACCAGGCCGGTGAGCGCGAGCGTCGCCGCCGCCGGCTGGGCGCCGCCCTGCTCGAC
>DASXCN010000223.1:0-15073 GCA_036491155.1 Solirubrobacteraceae bacterium
TTCGGGCGCGCCGCCGCCCGGCTGGGCGTGACGCCGTCGACGCTCAGCCGTCGCATCGTGGCGCTGGAGCGTGAGCTCGGGGTCAGCCTCTTTGTGCGCACGAGCCGTCGCGTCGCGCTCACCGACGCCGGCCGTGAGCTCGCCACGCGGCTGCCCGCGGCGCTGCGGCAGCTCGACGCCGCGCTCACGGCGGCGCGAACCGCCGACGACGGCGGCTGGCAGATCTGAGCCCCAGCACCGCGCCGTGCTGCACCGAGCGACGTCATCCCATGGGTGCGCCTGTAGCGGCGCTGCCGCGATTGCGCAACAATGCTCCCGCAGTGAGAGCAATGGGCACGACACGGATGTCCGTCAGGCTCGCGGCCGCCGGGGCGGCAGCAATGCTGACGTTGTTGGTCATGATCGCCGCTGCACCAGCCGCGCGGGCCGGCCAGTGGATGCAGGTCTCGTGCGTCAATCCCAACGGGTCCCCGGCGGGGTTTCAGGGGTGGGCTGACAGCAGCACCGACAACCCGCCCCTCGCCTCCGTCGCCGATGCTGCGTGCGCGCCCGGCTCGCCCATGGTCGCCAACCTGTCCGCGGCACAGGCCGTGGCCGGCGACGCGAACGAGATCCTCACCTACACCCCGCCCCCCGGCTCGACGCTCGTGGGAGGAAGGATGGAGGTCACGTTGTACGGCGGGGGCTCGGGCACGGGCGCCACCGGCGTGGCCGGGCTGCATGAGCCCGCCTTCAAACCCGACGACGCGGATCGCTTCCTGGTCTGCGCCGCGATCCTCGGCCCGTGTCAGAACGGCACCTTCACGTGGAGCGGCACGGCCACGCTGCCGTCCGAACGCGGCGGCAACCTGATCGCCGCCGCCAGTTGCGCCGGCGCCAACGGACTGGCCAGCAACACCTGCACCAAGGGTCAGGACGCCAACAACAACTACGCCTCGGTCTTCATCTACTCGGCCGACCTGTTGCTGCAGAACGGCTCGGTGCCCGGCGCGACGGGGTTCACCGGCACCACGCTCGAGCCCGGGGCACGCGGGCTGACCCAACTGCTGTTCACCGCCACCGATCCCAGCGGGCCGGGCGTCTACCTGGTCCAGGTCTTCCTCGACGGGACCGCGATCTACTCGCAGACGCCCAACAGCAACTCCGGCCAGTGCGCCCCCGCCGGCACCGATCCGGGCACTGGGGCATTGATGTTCGACACTCAACAGCCCTGTCCACAGGCCGAATCAGTGGACGTTGCCATCCCCACCACCGGGCTCCAGGACGGCCGCCACGACCTGAGCGTCAAGGTGATCGACGCCGCGGGCAATGAGACGACAGCGTTTGACCAGACCATCACCACCTCCAATCCGCTGGTCACCCCGCGCCCGGCCAAGGGCGTGCGCGCCCAGTTCGTGATGAAGTGGCACTGGGCCGGGCGGCGGACCACCCTGCGCTCGATCGCGGTGCGCAAGCTGACCCGCCGCGCCGTGGTCCATGTCAGCTGTGCCGGGCACGGCTGTCCCAAGCTGCGCATGAGGTCGGCGTCGGGCCGGCGCGTCAAGCGGCTCCTCTCCGGCCTGGGCGGCCGCAAGTTCCGCGCCGGTGACAAGCTGCGCTTCACCGTGACCGCGCCCCGTCTCAACAGCGAGCGCATCCAGGTCACGATCCGCAACAACCGGATCCCGCAGGCCCGCCTGGTGCGCTGACAACAGCGCGGTCGGTCTGGGTCAAACGACCTAGGCCGGACCGGGGGCGGCGCGTAGCGTTCCCATCACTGAGATGCACATACCCCCCGCGCTCAAGCGCGTGGAGCGAAGTCGTCCACGCGCCCGACGATCTCGTGCGCGTGAGCCACGAACGGGGCGTAGTCGAAGATTGCGTCGAGATCAAGCCGCGCCATACCGCCCGCGTCGACCTCGGCGCCGAGCAGGTCGCGCATCGGGGTGCGCGTGTCGACCGCCTGCTGGGCCAGACGCTGCACCACCCGGTAAGCGTCGTCGCGAGTGCTGCCCGCCGCCACCAGCGCCAGCAGGACCCGCTGAGAGAAGAGCGCGCCGTAGGTCAGCTCCAGGTTCTCGCGCATGCGCGCGGCATCGACGACCATGCCCTCCACCAGCGCCAGGGTGCGGCGCTGCATGTGGTCCAGCAGGATCGTCGAGTCGGGGAGGATGATCCGCTCCACCGAGGAGTGCGAGATGTCGCGCTCGTGCCACAGCGCGACGTCCTCGACGGCGGCGGAGGCGTTACCGCGCAGCACGCGGGCCAGGCCGGCGACCTGCTCTGACTTGATCGGGTTGCGCTTGTGGGGCATGGCGCTGGAGCCCTTCTGACCGCGCCCGAACGGCTCGCGCACCTCACCCACCTCCGTGCGCGCGAGGTGGCGCAGTTCGGTGGCGAAGCGCTCCAGCCCCGCGCCGGCCAGGGCGATGGCCTGCAGAAGCTCGGCATGGCGATCACGGGCGACCACCTGGGTGGAGACCGGCTCACGCTCGAGACCGAGGCGCGCCAGCACGCGCGCCTCGAAGTCCGGTGACGTGGCCGAGTAGGTGCCAACGGCACCCGACACCGCCCCCACCGCGGCCTGGGCGAAGGCGCGCTCGAGGCGCTGGGCGTTGCGGTCGGCCTCAAAGGCGAACCCCGCCAGCTTGATGCCGAAGGTCGTGGGCTCGGCGTGGATGCCGTGGGTGCGCCCCACGCACAGCGTGTCGACATGAGCGCGGGCCTGCGTCGCCAGCGCCTGGGTGAGCCGGCGCGCGTCGGGTAGGACGAGCTCGGCGACCCGCCGGATCTGTAGCGCCAGGCCGGTGTCCAGGACGTCAGAGGAGGTCAGCCCGTAGTGGATCCAGCGACCGGCCGGGCCGGCTGACTGCGACAGGACGTCGACGAAGGCGGCGGTGTCGTGGTCGGTGACCTTCTCGCGCTCGTCGATCTCCTCCACCGTGAAGGTGGCGGCGCGGATGGCGTCGAGATCCTGCGGGGTCGGACCCTCCATCTCCTCGCAGGCGGCCACCTCAACCCGCCGCATGGCGTCAAAGCGCGCGAAGTCTGACCAGGCCTCGCCCAGCTCCCGGCGTGTGTAGCGCGCTATCAAGGGCGCCGAAGGCTACGCGACGGCCGGGCGGCCTGGCTGTCCTGTGGCCGACATGGCGGCGGCGACGTCGGCGGTGATGCCGGCGAGCGTTGCCTCGGCAGCCTCGGTGCTGGGTGCCGCTGGGAGCTTGGCAGCGTCCGCGGCCCGCAAAACGGTGTCCAGCAGGCCCGGGAAGCGATGGTCGAGATCCTCGCGGCGCAGCCGGTTGAGCCGCGTCGTGCCCTGCGCGCGCTGGTAGATGACGCCGGCCTCGCGCAGCACCTTGAAGTGGTGGGTGCACGTGGACTTGGTCACCGGGAGGCCGAAGCTGCCGCAGGTATGCTCGCCGTCGCTGTGGGCCAGCTGGGCGACGATCTGCAGCCGCACCGGATCGCTCAATGCGTGCAGAACAGCGCCGAGCTCCAGCTCCTCCACCGCGGGATGAGCAATTGATTCATTGGTGTGCATTGACATTGCCCCTTGCACTATAGGAACCCTCAAGCCATTGTACGAAGATCATCGTACAAGCTGCTATCGTACGACGTGCATCGTACAACGGACCCCGACAGGAAGCCAGATGAGAACACAGAGCCCCGCTCTCCCGGTCGAACAGACCACCCGGGTCCCCCGGCCTCGCCGCAGTGACGCGGCCGTGATCGCGCAGTACATCCGGGACCTGCGCCGGGCCTAAGCGCCCGGCACCCGGCCGTCCGCCACCCGGCGGGCGGTCCCGCCGCAGCGGCATTTTCAGATCGCCAGGATGCGGGCCGCCAATACGGCGGCGTTGCGCGCGTTATCGACACCGACGCACCCCACCGGCACGCCCGGCGGCATCTGCGTGATCGACAGCAGGGCGTCGAGGCCTCCGGCCACCGACGTGCGGCTGGTCAGCGGCACCCCGATGACCGGCAGATCGGTGTGGGCGGCGACGACGCCGGGCAGCGCGGCCGACAGGCCCGCCCCGGCGATGATCACCTTGATGCCGCGCAGGCGAGCGTTCTTGGCGTAGTCGGCGACGGTGTCGGGCTCGCGGTGAGCCGACATCACCCGAGTCTCGGAGCGGATGCCCCGCTCGGTGAGCTCAGTCTCGGCCCGCTCCATCGCGGGCAGGTCGCTCTTGGACCCCATGAGGATCGCCACGCGCGGCTCGTCGGCGTCGAGTTGGGTGATCTCGACGGCCGTCTCGGCCAGCGGCTCGGTCACGGGTTCGGGCGCCCCGGCCGACTCGGGGGCGAACTCGCCCCCGGGCTGCGGGGCTGGCTCTGACTCCGGGGTCATCACACGAGCTTGAGCGCGATGTCGCGCCGCATCTGCTTGCCGTCGAAGTGGATCATGTTCGCCGCAGCATAGGCGGCGGCACGGCAACGAGTCGGCGTGGCGCCCAGCGCCGTCACGCTCAGCACCCGCCCGCCTCTGGTCACGAGCTGGCCGTTGCGGTTACGGCCCGTGCCCGCGTGAGTGACGAAGACGCCGGGCTTGATCCGGTCAAGGCCGCGGATGACGTCGCCTGCGTGGAATGTCTCCGGGTAGCCGGCGCTGGCCAGCACGACCGTGATCGCGAGCTCGTCGGCCCACTCCAGCGGCTCGGACCCGGCCAGCCCCCCCGGCTCGGTCGCGGCCTCCAGTAGCTCCAGCAGGTCTGAGCGCAGCCGCGGCAGGATGGCCTGGGTCTCGGGGTCGCCGAACCGGACGTTGAACTCCAGCACCCTCGGGCCGTCGTCGGTCATCATCAGCCCGGCGTAGAGGACCCCGTGGAACGGCGAACCCCGCCGCGCCAGGACGTCGAGGACCGGCTGGTGCACGGTGGCGCAGATGTCGCGGGCCCGCTGGGCATCGACGGTGGGGACCGGCGAGTAGGAGCCCATCCCGCCGGTGTTGGGCCCGAGGTCGCCGTTGAAGATGCGCTTGTAGTCCTGGGCGGAGGCCAGCGGCAGGGCGGTGACCCCGTCGCACAGCGCCAGCAGCGAGATCTCCTCGCCGACGAGGTGCTCCTCCACCACCACCTTGGTGGTGTCAAAGCGGTGCCCCACCAGCAGGTCCTCGAGCGCCGCGCGTGCCTCGGCCTCGGTCTCGGCGATGATCACGCCCTTGCCCGCGGCCAGACCGTCGGCCTTGATCACCACCGGGTAGCGGGTGATGGCCTCCATCCCCTCCTCGGGGGTCTTGACCACCGCGTAGGCCGCCGTCGGGACGCCCGCCGCGACCATGATCTCCTTGCAGAACGCCTTGGAGCCCTCCAGGCGCGCGGCGTCGCTGGTGGGCCCGAAGCAGCGGATCTTGGCGTCGGTCAGGGCATCGACGACGCCGGCCACCAGCGGGGCCTCGGGGCCCACGATCACCAGGTCGGGGTTGATGTCGCGCGCCGCGCCGAGGACCGCGCCGGGGTCGGCGAGGTCCACCGGCCGGATCGTCGCGTCGCGCGCGATGCCGACGTTGCCGGGCGCGCACACCAGCTTGGGCTGGCGCGGCGATTTCGCCAGCGTCTGGATGATGGCGTGCTCGCGCGCTCCGGACCCCAGGACGAGGACCGTCTCTGTCACCGGGGTTGCCCCGCGGTCGTCCGGGCGGCCCTGGCGAGCAACCTAGATCAGGCCGATGAAGTCGTCGATCGGGATGGCCGTCAGCGTTTCATAGCGGCCGGTCCCTCGCGACCCCAGCTCCAGCGAGATCCGGGTGATCGTCTGCTCGTCGGGCGCCTCGATGACGTTGACGAAGTCAAACCGCCCCAGGGTCGCCCACTGCGCCTTCACCGTGGCCCCCAGCTGCTCGACCTCGCGGTTGACCTCGTGGATCCGGCCGGGGTTGTTCTTGATCGTCTGGACCCCGTCCGGTGTCAGGGTGGTGAGCATGACGTAGGTGGGCATCGGCGCTCCCTTGGTGCGTTGGCAGGGCTCTCACGGCACTTGTACCGGATTGCGGGCCGCCGCTCTCGGGTCGTTTCCGGCGTCTCGGGGCGCTAAAGTCGTTGTCATATTCGACCTCTGCCACGTATTCTGTCGGTAGTGGCCACTAGATCCAGCATGTTCTGCGTCTTTACCCACTTGATCAGTGGAAGAGAGGCCTAAATGCCGTTGTCGCAGTCAAAGCTCGACGACACCGATGCGGCGATCGTCGCCCTGCTCCAACACGACGGCCGGCGGCCCTACGGCGAGATCGGCGCAGCGGTCGGGCTCTCCGAAGCGGCCACTCGTCAGCGCGTCAACCGCCTGCGTGAGTCGGGGCTGATGCGGATCGTCGCGGTGACCGACCCGGTGGCGCTGGGCCGCGGCGTGGTGGCCACCCTCGGCCTGCGCGCGAGCGGGGACACCCGTGCGGCGGCGGCGCGGCTGGCCCAGATCGCGGAGATCGAGTACGTGGTGGTGACCGCGGGCGCGTACGACGTGATCGCCGAGCTGGTGTGCGCCACCGAGGAGGACCTCCTCGACGTCCTCAACGACGACATCCGCCCGATCGCGGAGGTGCGCGAGATCGAGATCTTCATGCACCTGCGGACCGAGAAGAACGTGTTCGCCTGGGGGCAGCGCCCTTCCGAGGAGGAGTAGGCGCCGCCCGGAGGCGGTGTGTTCACCAGGTGCTAGACCGTGGCGGCGGGAGCGTCGACGCCAGCGCGCTCGAGGACGAGCTCGCCGTCGGCGGCGTCGACCTTGACGGTGTCCCCCGGGACGAAGCGTCCCTCGAGGATGGCCAGCGCCAGCGGGTCGACGAGGCGCTTCTGGATGACCCGCTTGAGTGGGCGCGCGCCGTAGGTCGGGTCATAGCCGAGATCGCCCAGCAGCGTACGTGCTGCGTCGGAAAGCTCAACCTCAACCTCACGTTCACGGACGCGCTTGATGAGCACCGCGACCTGGATGTCGACGATCTCACCGAGCTGCTCGCGCGTGAGGGGCTCGAACTCGACGATGTCGTCCAGTCGGTTGACGAACTCCGGCTTGAAGTTCGACTCGACGCCGGCGCGGCCTCCCGGAATGTTGGAGGTCATGATCAGCACCACGTTCTTGAAGCTGACCGTCCGTCCCTGGCCGTCGGTGAGCCGTCCGTCGTCCATCACCTGCAGCAGCGTGTTGAACACGTCGGGGTGGGCCTTCTCGATCTCGTCCAGCAGCACCACCGAGTAGGGCCGGCGGCGGACCGCCTCGGTCAGCTGACCGCCCTCCTCGTAGCCGACATATCCGGGAGGCGCTCCCACCAGGCGGCTGACGGCGTGCTTCTCCATGTACTCCGACATGTCGATCCGGACGATGGCGTCCTGGGTGTCGAACATGAACTCGGCCAGCGCCCGCGCCAGCTCGGTCTTGCCCACTCCGGTGGGGCCCAGGAACAGGAAGGTGCCGATCGGCCGGTTGGGATCAGACAGGCCCGCCCGCGAGCGGCGCAGCGCCGTCGACACCGCGCTGACGGCCTCGTCCTGGCCGATGACGCGCTGGTGCAGGCGCTCCTCCATGTGCACCAACTTCTCGATCTCGCCCTCCATCAGGCGCGAGACGGGCACGCCGGTCCACTTGGCCACGATCTCGGCCACGTCGTCGGCATCAACGTTGTCCTTGAGAAAGCGCGGGCCGTTGGCGGCGTCGGTCCCGGCGGCGGCCTCCTGCTCGGCGACCTCGGCCTCCTCGAGCTGCTTGGTCAGCTCGGGGATCGTGCCGTACTGCAGCTCGGCGGCCCGGCCGAGGTCGGCCTCGCGCTGGGCGCGCTCCAGCTCGACCTTGGCCTGCTCCAGGCGCTCCTGGATGTCGGCCACAGCGCCGAGGGTCTCCTTCTCGCGCTGCCACTCGGCATGCATGGCGTCCGAGCGCTCGCGCTCCTCGGCCAGCGTGCGCTCGAGCTGCTCGCGGCGGGTCAGCGTGCCGGCGTCGTCGTCGTCGCCCAGCGACTGGAGCTCGATCTCCAGCTGCATGATGTGGCGATCGACCTCGTCGATCTCGGTGGGCTTGGAATCGATCTCCATCCGCGTCTGCGCGGCCGCCTCGTCGACGAGGTCGATGGCCTTGTCGGGGAGGAAGCGGTCGGCGATGTAGCGCTGGCTCAGCGTGGCCGCGGCCACCAGGGCCGAGTCCTGGATGCGGACCTTGTGGTGCACCTGGTAGCGCTCCTTGAGCCCGCGCAGGATCGCGATGGTGTCCTCGACGCTGGGCTCACCGACATACACCGGCTGGAAGCGGCGCTCGAGTGCGGCGTCCTTCTCGATGTGCTTGCGGTACTCGTCCAGAGTCGTGGCGCCGACCGCGCGCAGCTCGCCGCGGGCCAGCATCGGCTTGAGCAGGTTGGCGGCGTCAACCGCGCCCTCGGCGGCGCCGGCGCCCACGATGGTGTGCAGCTCGTCGATGAAGAGGATGACCGTGCCGCGCGCGTCGGCGATCTCCTTCAGGACGGCCTTGAGCCGGTCCTCGAACTCGCCGCGGTACTTGGAGCCCGCGATCAGCGAGCCGATATCGAGCGAGACGACCCGGCGGTCGCGCAGGCCCTCGGGCACATCGCCCGAGACGATGCGCTGGGCCAGGCCCTCGGCGATGGCGGTCTTGCCCACGCCGGGCTCGCCGATGAGCACCGGGTTGTTCTTCGTGCGGCGGCTCAGGACCTGGATGACGCGACGAATCTCGTCGTCACGGCCGATGACGGGATCCAGCTTGCCCTGCGAGGCGGCCTCGGTGAGGTCGCGCCCGTACTTCTCCAGGGCGCGGAACTTGTCCTCGGGGTTGTCGTCGGTGACGCGGTGCGAGCCGCGCACCTCGCCGAGCGCCTTGAGCAGCGCCTCGCGGGGGGCGCCGCTGGAACGCAGCGCCTCCCCGGCGCCGCCGGGGTGGGCGGCGAGGGCCAAGAGGAGATGCTCGGTGGACACGTACTCGTCATTGAGATCGCGCATCTCGCTCTCGGCGGTGCGCAGGATCTGGACGAGCTCGGTGGAGCCACCCGCCGGCTCGGCGGGAGGAGAAACCGGGCTCACCCCCCCTGTCAGCTTGGGCAGTGCGTCGAGGCGCGAGCTCAGGGCCTGGCGCACCGCCGACGGCTCGGCGCCGAGCTTGCGCAGCACCGGCGCGACCACACCACCCTCCTGCTCGAGCAGGACAGCGAGCAGGTGCTCGGGCGTGGTCTGCGGGTTACGGCGCTCGTCGGCCAGCCGCTGGGCGGCCTGAAGAGCCTCCTGGGACTTGATGGTGAAGCGGTCAGATTGCATAGGCGATTCCGTGTTTCAGAGTGAGAAATCTAAGTCTGTAGGACTAAGATTATCGCACGAATCGCGGCAGGCTTCAAGGGCCGCCCCCGCGGCGTTCCCTGCCTACGCTGTGACTGCCGCGGTCCGCGCCGCCGCGGACGGGTTATCCCCGGACCCGCAGCTCCTTGCCCCGCGTCTGGGCCTCGATGTTCCCGCTCGGGTCGAGGATCGCCCCGAAGATCGTGGCGGTGACCTTCCGGTGATGCGTCAGGGCCGTGTGCAGCGCTGCCGCGATCTTCTTGTCCAGTCCGATCTTGACGGTCCGGTGGCCGGCCTTCTTGAGCAGGAAGACGTTCGAATCGGGGCTCATGACCTTGCCCGCGCGGCCGATCCGGATCCGGGCAAAGGCGCCCATGAGGCAGCGCCCGCTGCAGCTCACGGTGGCGAGGAGGTGCTTGTCGGCCACGGGATGGCGCTGGGAGGGCACCGACACCCCGACGTTGACGATCTTGGGCACCACCGTCCCGGCGACCAGCGACAGCCCGGCGAGATTGATGCTGCCCAGTCCCGAGGCCTCGTCGAAGCCGGCCGCCGCCGTGCAGCAGCCCGACGAGTGGCCGTTCAGGCTCGGCCCCAGATCGTTGTTGTTGGCGACGATGTCGGCGACCACGCCGGGGGCCGCGGGCGAGTGATCGATCGCGTACAGCAGCGGATTGGCCAGCCCGAGGTCCTGGCGGTGGTTGCGCCGCAGCGCCTGGTCGACGAGGGCCAGGCCGCCGGCGACCAGCGGGGCTGCCGCGCTCGTGCCACCCACCTGGCTCCACTCGTTCTCATGGCCCGGGCCGATGCAGTCGGGCTTGGCGGTGCAGAAGATCTCGTAGCCGGGGGCGACGTCGGCGAGCATCGAGACATCGGGGACCGCGCGGCGACCGGCCACCACGAACCCGTTCTGGTAGGTGGGGCGGTTGAACAGGATGCTGAAGCCGCCACCTCCCGCGGCGATGGCGATCGGCGAGTCGTTCCACACCTCCTCGGAGACGATGTGGTTGGAGGCGTCCAGCGAGAAGTTGGTGCCCCCGACGCCGGTGACGAACGGGGACGACGCCGGATAGCTCACGGCCGTGCCGGCCAGGGGCCGTCCGTCGGGCGTCAGGCATGCCGAGGAGCCGTCGTCGCCGCTCGAGGCCAGCACCGAGATACCGCTGGCCGCCGCCATCGCCAGTGCGCCCTCGTAATGGCGCAGGCCGCCGCTGCCGATCGACAGGCGCGTCGCCTCCTCGCAGGAGCCCAGCGACGCGGAGATCACGTCGGGCTTGCTCCCGGAGTTGCGCAGCGGCGCGGTGAGCGAGTTGAGCACCTCCACCGCGGTGGGGTGTGACTCGTAGACATCGACGGCCTTGAGCTTGGGCGCCGCGGCGTCGAGCACCTCGAGATCCAGCGTCGACTCCCCGCCGGGGGACAGCGGCTTCTTGAGCCCGACGCCAAAGCCATTGATCGCGGGGGTGGCCAGGCCGAAGCACTTGGAGAAGCTGCGCAGGTCCGAGTAGCGGAACCCGTCGATCTCGATGAGGGCGACGCGCTCGCCCTGCCCCTCCAGCCCCGCGGCCTGCAAGGGGGCGTAGTTGTAGGCGGCCAGATACTGGTTGGGGGTGAAGCCCGACTGGTTGACGGCGGCGGGGCAGCCGGCGGCGGTGCCGGTCCGCTGCCCGTAGCCGGACTCGTCGGCGCTGCTCTCGGCGCCCGCTGCGGCCGGCTGGTGCGGGAAGGCAGCGTTGTTCGAGACGGTCGGTGTCGAGGAGCCGAACAGCGGCCGGGTATCGAGCCCGATCACGCCGGTCACGTCGTCGCGCAGCGCATCCGGGATCCGCACGCCGCTCTCGGGCGCCATGAAGCTGGCGCCATGCGCCTTGGTGCCGGCGGTGCGGAAGTTGCCCAGCGTGGTGCCGAACACGTGCCCGGCCTGCGAGGCCCGCATGGTGGCGTCGGCGAACAGGCCGGTGACGTCGACCTTGACGGCGGTCGCGCCTGAACGTTTGAGGTAGCCGACGACCCGGGAGCGCTCAGCCGCGGGAGCACCGAACCGCTTGGCCAGGTTGGCGATCGAGTCGTACTGGCCGTACTGTGGCGATTTGGGGTTAGACACGGCGGTGGCGAATTGCTGCAGGCCGGCAAGGTCGGCCTTGAGCGGGAGGGCCAGCGAGACGCGGCCGTTGGCGGGTGTGGCGCCCAGCCACGTCCAGTGGGTGCTCGAGCCGGTGGCAGCCACGGCGGGCGTGGCGAACAGCGCGCCCGCGGCCAGGACGGCCACCGCGCTCAGCGCGCACGCCGCCGGTGCGGTCCGGGCGCGACAAAACGTCCGACTCAATCCCCAGCTGGAAATACCCATCAAGCGTTCACTCCCTGTTGGTCTGACCGGCCCCAGACGCCCACGCGCGCGACCGGTTTCTCCCGTCGGGAGATCGTTGCATACCCCAACACCCCGCCACGTTGATCGGTGCGGTTGGGGGTACCCGCACCGGACGGCTCGCATCTACCTGTTTGCCACCGCGATCGCCCTACTCGCGGCCACCCGTCGACGCGCCGAACTTCAGGTCCCGGAGATCGGCGTGGCGCACCAGTTCGCCGCCGCGGACGTAGGGAACGATCTCGGCCCGCAGCTCGCGCCGGATCGCCTCCAGCCGCGCCACCTCGGCGCTCAGTTCGTCGGCGCGCTTCTGCAGCGACGCGACCTTGCGCGCCATCGAGTCCAGCTGCTGCTCGAGCTCGAAGACGCGCTCGACACCGGCCAGGTTCATCCCCAGCTCGGCGGTCATCTCCTGGATGCGCCGCAGGCGGTCGACGTCCTTGCGGGAGTACAGGCGCGTGCCCTTGGGCGAGCGCTGGGGCTCGATGAGCCCGCGGGCCTCGTACATGCGCAGGGTCTGCGGGTGCATGTCGGCCAGCTCGGCGGCGACCGAGATCATGAACACGCCGCGATCCGAGGAGACCTCGACGCGCGCGGTGGCGCGAACGCGACGGGCGGCCATCACATGCCCTCGCCGCTGGCCGCCGCGAACAGGCGCTCGCGCGGGTTGCCGTTCATGACCTTCGAGAGCCTGTCAACGGCCTCGGACTGCTCGGGCGAAAGCGAGGAGGGCACCTCGAGGACGAAGCGGTAGTGGATGTCGCCGTTGCCCTTGCCGGCCAGCCGCGCCGGCCCCTCGCCGCGCAGTCGCTGCACCGTGCCGGGCTTGGTGCCGGCGGGCACGCGCAGGCGCTTGGAGCCATTGAGGGTCGGCACCTCGATGACCGCACCCTGCAGCGCCTCGGGGATGGTCAGCGGCACCTCGACCTCGAGGTTGTCGCCGTTGCGTTTGAACACGGAGGACTCGGCCACGCGCGTGATCACATACAGGTCGCCGGGGGCGCCGGTCTCCGGGCGGGCGGGGTCGTTTCCAAATCCAGGCTCGCCCTTGCCGGCCAGCCGAATGCGGCTGCCGTCCTTGACCCCGGCGGGGACGTTGACGCGCATGCGCTTGACCGAGCGCTGGGCGCCTGAGCCCTGGCAGGTGGGACACGGGTCATCGATGACGGTGCCGGAGCCGTGGCAGTTGGAGCACGGCTGCGACATCGAGAAGATGCCCTGGCTCTGGGCCTCCAGTCCCCGGCCGTTGCAGACCGGGCACACGCGCGGGGAGGTGCCCGGCTTGGCGCCCGATCCCCTACAGGTGGGACACGGCGACGACGTCGGGACCGCCAGCGGCACCTGCGCGCCGTTGACGGCCTGGTCAAAGCTCAGCGAGACCTCGGTCTCCAGGTCACGGCCGCGCTGAACCGGACCCCGCCCACCCCGGCCGCCGCGCACGCCACCAGCGCCTCCGCGGCCGCCGGTGCCCGGGCCGCCGGTGCCCCCTGCGCCGCCCCCGCCGAAGAGGTTGGAGAGGATGTCGGAGAAGCTGCCGGCGACGTTCTCGAAGCCGCCGCCGCCCGGCTGGCCGAAGCCACCCAAGAAACCGCCGCGGTCATAGGCCTTGCGCTTCTCGGGATCAGACAGGACGTCGTGTGCCTGCGAGATCTCCTTGAAGCGCTCCTCGGCCTTCTTGTCGCCCTGGTTGGCGTCAGGGTGATACTGGCGGGCGAGCTTGCGGTAGGACTTCTTGATCTCTTCCTCGGAGGCGTTCTTGCCCACCCCGAGGACCTTGTAATAGTCGGGCCGGTCAGCCACGGGTGTTCACCCTCCTTGTCACCCGGCGACGACGACGCGCGCGGGGCGCACGACGTTCTCGCCCATGCGGTATCCGCGCTGGAACACCTCGACGACGACTCCGGGCTGGGCGCCCTCCACCGGCTGCTGGGCCACCGCCTCGTGGTACTGGGGATTGAACGGCTCACCTTCGGGCGAGTAGCGCTCGATCCCCACGTTGCTCAAGGCGGCGATCAGGTCGGCGTGGACGTGCTTGAGGCCGGCCACCAGCGATTCGGCACCGTTGCCGCCCTCGCTGGCCACCACCTCGTCGGCGTGCGCCAGCGCGCGGTCGAGGTTGTCGATCGCGGGCAGCAGCGCGAGCGCGAGCTTGGCGGCCCCGCGCTCTTGCGCGGCGACGGCCTCGCGAGCGGTCCGCTTGCGGTAGTTCTCGAAGTCGGCCTGGGTGCGCTGGGCCAACGCGAGGTACTCGTCGGCCTTCTGGGCCTTGGCGGACAGGTCCTCCAGGTCGGACGGGGAACCAGAACCCGCCTGCCCGTCCGCACCTGTCGCCCCGGGCTGGGGCGTCCCCGGCTCAGCTGTGAGCTCGGTTTCGCCCTGGGGCCGCTGGGCGTGGGCCCGGGAGGCATCATGACCCTCCGGAGCGCCGGGCGGCGCCTGAGGCAGCTCGGCCTCAGGCGCCTGCGCGTGCTTGGCGGGATCAGGCGCGCGGTTGTTGTGGTCGTGGGACATCGGGCGTTACTTCCCCTCGTCCACAACCTCGGCGTCGACCACGTCCTCCTCGGCGCTCGCGCCGTTCTCGGAGGAGGCGCCGTTGGTAGCAGTGCCGTCGTCGCCGGACGCGGCCGCCTGCTCCTGCGCGCGCTGGTACATCGCCTCGGAGACCTTGTGGAACGCGGACTGCAGCGTCTCGGTCTTGGCGTTGATGTCAGCGGCGTCGGTGGAGGTCAGCGACTCGCGGACGGCCTTGATGGCGGCCTCGATCTCCTCCTTGGAGGAGCTGTCGATCTGCTCGTCGAGCTCCTTGAGCTGACGCTCGGCCTGGTAGGCCGCGTTCTCGCCGTTGTTGCGGGCCTCGGCCAGCTCGCGCTGGCGCTTGTCGTCCTCGGCGTGCGACTCGGCGTCGGAGACCATACGCTTGATCTCGTCCTCGGACAGACCGGAGCCCGACCGGATCTCGATCTTCTGCTCCTTGCTGGTGCCGAGGTCCTTGGCCGACACGTTGAGGATGCCGTTGGCGTCGATGTCGAACGCCACCTCGACCTGCGGGATGCCGCGCGGCGCCGGCGGGATGCCGGTCAGCTGGAACTTGCCGAGCGACTTGTTGTAGGTCGCCATCTCGCGCTCGCCCTGCAGCACGTGGATCTCCACGCTGGGCTGGTTGTCCTCCGCGGTGGAGAACACCTCGGACTTACGCGTCGGGATGGTGGTGTTGCGCTCGATGAGCTTGGTCATCACGCCGCCCTTGGTCTCGATGCCCAGGGTGAGCGGGGTGACGTCGAGCAGGAGGACGTCCTTGACGTCTCCGGCCAGCACGCCTGCCTGGATGGCGGCGCCCACGGCCACGACCTCATCGGGGTTGACGCCGCGGTGCGGCTCCTTGCCGGTGAGCTCCTTGACCTTCTCCTGCACGGCGGGCATGCGGGTCATGCCGCCGACCAGGACGACGTGGTCGATGGTGCCGGCG
>DASXCN010000224.1:0-7651 GCA_036491155.1 Solirubrobacteraceae bacterium
GGAGGTCGCTTCGCGCGGTGGCGGCCGGCGGCGCGTTCCAGAACCTCCGGCCGGGTGACCGGGATGTCGCGGTGGTCTGTCCGAACTACGCGCTCCCACAGGAGGGGACTCATGCAAGCATCCCGGCTGACGGCGATTGTGACCGCCATCGCCGCCCTTGCCCTGCCGGCGGCCGCCGTCGCCAAGGGCAACGCACCTCGCAGCATGCAGCTCGAGCCGGTGCCGAACCTGCCGGTCAACGCCTGTAACGATTCCACCCTGCCGAGGGACTTCGGCACCAACTTCCCCACCCCCGGCGATCCGGACGGCTTCGGGTTCGCCAACCAGACGGCGATCGGCTGGGAGGGCAACCTCTACGCCCCGTTCGAGTACTTGTCGGGCTCGTACTTCGCCCGCGGCGTGCCGACCACCTACAAGTCGGGCAATCAGACCCTCTGCGGTGCCATGTACTCGTTCGGCGCCTACACCTACGGCCTGACGGCGGGCCAGGCGCCCGCGCCGGGATCGGTGCACTGGACGATGGACGACGGCTACCTGCCCGCGATGACGACGTCGTTCACCCGCAACGGGGTCTCCATCTCGATCACCGACTTCGCCAACCAGCAATCCATCGGCGGCAATCCGGTTGAGCTCGCGTACACGCGGGTGAGCGTGACCAACCACGGGTCGGCTGCGGTGACCGTGCCGGCGGGCCCGTCCGGGCCGAATCTCGTCTCGCTCAACCAGGCTTCGGACAACGTCGCACCGGGGCAGACCGTGCGTCACGACTTCGTCGCCGCGGTCGACACCTTCAGCACGACGGTCTCGCTGCCCTCGGTCGGCGCAATCACGCCGAGCCACGGCAGTGGGGCCCTGCCCTACGACGCCGCGTACCGTCACATGGCCGACTACTGGAACCAGAGGCTGTCGGTCGCCCCGAGGCTCTCGCTGCCCAACGTCCCCCTCGCCAACACAAACAACCTGCGCGACCCGGGCACATCGATTGACAATGCCTACAAGGCGGCGTTCGTCTACACCAGGATCGTCCAGGCCGGCGAGGCCCCGTTCTCGGGAGCCAACAACTACGCCTACCTCCTCAATCACGATGCGCCCGGCATCCTGGCCAACCGGTTTGAGGTGGGCGACTACAACGATGCACAGAGCCTGCTGCTGAACGCCCGGATCTCCGAGCAGACGAACTTCAACGAGTTGGGTGCCAACTGGTACTGGGACGGTCCGTGGCGCACCCCGATCGCCTGGGCGGCGTATCTGGAGGGCACCAACGACACCGCGTTCGTCGCGAAGTACTTCCATGACGACGCCAGTGCTCCGAGCCAGTGGGGGCCGAGCCTGTTCACGCTCATGCACACCGACCTGGAGTCGCAGCTCAATTCGTCGGGCTACCTCAAGCGGTCAAATGACAACGACAGTGGAGGGACGTGGCTGTTCGACGACGAGACGGCACTGGCCGGGCTGCAGGCCTACCGGTACATCGCCTCGCGCATCGGAAACGACGATGAAGCCCAGTGGGCCGCCGGCGCCTACACCAGCCTCCTGAACGCCGTCAACGCGGCGCTCGCCACCAACGAGCAGGCCAACGACTTCAACTTCCTGCCATGCGAAGTCAACGTGCCCATCACCGCCGACCGCTGCAACACCGCGGGCGACGCGAACTGGGACGGATCCAACCTGTGGGGCCAGAACGTCTGGGACATCTTCCTGCAGGGCGGCCAGCTCAACGGCATCCTCGCCGACCCCAGCCAGACCGACGGCCTCTATGAGACCGGCTTCAGCCGGCTGCAGGGCACGGGCGTGCCGTTCCCGTCGTTCGGTGCCTACTCCGGCTACAGCGTGGCGCTGAACACCGCCTACGCTCAGGGGGCGCTGTACGGCAACGCCTACCGCGACCTGCCGATCACCAGCTACGCCTGGCAGATCGCCACCACCACCGGCGGCCCCAATGCATGGTGGGAGGCCAACGGGAGCGCGCCTGACCCCAACAATCCCTGGGCCGGCAGCCACGCTGCGCCACAGTTCGGCGCGGTGCCATACGTGTGGCCGATGGCCGGCCAGACCCAGACCCTGCTGCAGTCGCTGGTGGCCCCCGGGCTCGCGGCGCCGGGCTCCCACGGATCGATCAGCCACCCGGTGCTGTACATCGGGCGCGGTGTGCCGGACGCATGGATCACGCCGGGACAGACAATCGCCGTCAACAACCTGACCACCTCCTACGACGAGGCGTCCGGCGAGCGCGACACCTACGGGGTGCAGGTCAGCACCCTCTCCAGGCGTGGCCAGCGGACCGTCGAGGTCTCGCTCGACGGCAAGCTCCCGGGCAGCGACATCCAGGTCCAGCTGCCGGTCTTCGCCCACGCCGGTGTGCGGCGGGTCAAGGGCGGCAGCTATGACCCGACCACACACACGGTCAGCATGGGCCGCAAGAACGTCGAGATCGAGCTCGGCGCAGCCAACCGCCCCTCGCTGTCGGTCAGCGTGCAGAGCACCGCGCCCGGCCAGCACAGCCAGCCGGCACTGAACCCGGGGGTCCAGACCACGGCTTCGAGCAGCATCACCAACACGGGAGCGATCGCGATCACCAACGTGAAGCTGAACGTCGACGCGCCCACCGGCTGGACGAGCAGTGCCACCACGCCGGCGGCCTTTAACGCGATCGCTCCCGGTCAGACCAAGACGGTGACCTGGAACATCACTCCGCCAGCCGATATGACGGCGCCGACGAGCGCCAATGGCGTGACCGTCGACGCAAGCTACAACGCGCCCGACGCCGCCTCAGGCTCGGTCACCGCCGAGCAGTGGGTGACGGTGGAGAAGCCGCTGCCGCTGCCGCCGGGGTCCACCGATCTGGCGCTGACGGCCACACCGTCGGCGTCCTACGCGTCGCCGTGGACGACGGTGACCGGGATCAACAGTGGTCTGTTCCCGGTTCAGTCAAACGACGACAACGACCTCACCCCGTACTGGGGCGACTGGCCGATGACCGGGACCCACTGGATCGAGCTGGACTGGTCTGCGCCGATCACCACCGACAGCAGCGAGCTCTACTTCGCCGACGACGGCGGCGGTCTGCTGGCACCTTCCTCGTGGGTGGTCCAGTACTGGAACGGCAGCGACTGGGTCAACGTCGGCGACCAGAGCGGCGACCCCTCGCAGCTCAACCAGTTCAACGACGTCACCTTCGACTCGGTGACCACGACCAAGCTGCGCGTCTCGATGCAGGGCACCGGGACGGCATCGGTCGGCGTCGTGCAGTGGGTGGTGCCGAGCATCCCGAGCTGAGCAACCGGGCCGGGCCCTCGATGACCCGCGGGCCTTCGTCCGGAAGGCGAAGGCCCGCGGCCACTCGGCGACGCTGCCGCCGCGCGATCCCCCGGCGGCGGCTACTTGGCCGCGAGCACGTCGGCGGGCATGATCTGCGGCGGTGAGGCCAGCAACTCGTCGGCATTGGCCATGAGCGCCGCGGCGATCGGCCCGTTGACGTGAGCCTGGCGGGCATCCTCGGTCTCGAAGGTGTCAAAGATCCAGAACGTCGTCTCAGAGGTGCGCGCCGCATACCACGCGACCGTCCCCTCCTCGGCCTGAGCCAGCGGCAGGGCGCCGCTGAGCAGCTGGGAAACTTCCTCGGCCTTCTCCGGCTTGGCTTCGATGCGGGCGACGAATGCGTACGGGGTGCTCATGTCGGCTCCTGGGGTCGGGCGTCGTGTCCGGAGGACCGTAACCGGTCGCGGCCGTCCGGCCGCCGGTTCTAGATCTTGCGCCCGGCCTGCTGCCAGTAGCGCTCGCGGATGCGGCGCTTGAAGATCTTGCCCGACTCCTCGCGGGGCAGGTCATCGTCGAAGACGACCACCTGGGGGACCTTGTAGCCGGCCATCTGTGACCGGACGTGCCGGCGCACCAGGTCCTCGGTGAGGCCCGCCGACGGGTCGGCCTCGACGTGGGCGGCCAGCGCCTCCCCGAAGGAGTCGTCGGGGATGCCGAACACCGCGACGTCGCGGACCCCGCCCAGCGCGAGCAGGCAGGCCTCGATCTCGGCCGGATAGATGTTGACCCCGCCGGAGATCACCATGTCGCGGGCGCGGTCAGACAGGTACAGGTAGCCATCGGCGTCCACACGGCCGACATCGCCGATCGAGATGTAGCCGTCACGCTCGATCTCGCGGCGCTTGTCGTCTTGGCCCAGGTAGGTGAACCCTGGCCAGTAGTCGGGCGGGCGGATGAAGATCTCGCCCGTCTCTCCAACCCCCAGCAACGCGCCCTCGGCATCGTGGACGTGGATGTCCGAGCCCCCGAAGGGGTGGCCCACCGTGCCCTCGTGCGCAAGCCACTCGTGGCTGTCGCACACGATCACCACGCCGATCTCGGTGGCGCCGTAGTACTCGCGGATCACCGGTCCGAACCAGTCGATGATGCGTCGTTTGACGTGCGCCGGGCACGGCGCCGCCGCATGCACGACGCACTGGAGCGACCCCAGGTGATAGCGCTCGCGGACCTCGTCGGGCAGCTCGAGCAGGCGCACGAACATGGTGGGGACCGTCTGGGCATGGGTGATGGCCTGCTCCTGGACGAGCGCCAGGAACTCCTCGGGCGCGAAACGCGGCATGACCGTCAGCTCGATGCCGAGCGCCAGCGCGAACAGGGCCTGGGCGTTGGGGGCCGAGTGGTACATCGGCGCCGTGACCAGCGTGTGCATCTCGGGCGCCAGCCCCATCGCCCGCAAGGTCGCGGCGGCGACCTCGCGCGACTGCTCGGGGGCCATGGCGTCGCGGATGACGCCCTTGGGCAGCCCAGTGGTGCCCGAGGTGTAGATGACGCTCATCGGCGCGGCGTCCAGCGGCTCGGCGTAGGGCTCATGGGCACCGATCCACTCGGCGAGCAGCGGGCGGCGGCCCGTGACCGGCGCGGGACCGTAGTGGGCGGTCAGCTCCTCGGGCACCGGGACCTCGACCAGCGGCACGCCGTCGGGCAGGATCTCCTCGGCGTTGGCGACGAAATCCGAGTGGGCGAAGACGACCCGCGACTCCGAGTGCGCGATGACGTGGCGCAGCTCGGGGCCATGCCAGTGCCAGTTGACCGGGACGGGGACGGCCCCGATCAGGCCGCAGGCCGCGCTGAGCGACAGGAAGGTGGGCTCGTTGCGCAGAACCAGCGCCACGCGGTCGCCGTGGCGCACGCCGGCCTGGACGAGTCCGGTGGCGGTGCGCGCCGCCTCGGTGCGCAGCTCGTCGTGGGGGATCTCGCGCTCCCCGTATCTCACCATCGGTCCGGCCATCGCGGTCTCCCTCCATTCGCCCCTCGGGATGGGGGCATTTCACCACACCGCCGCGCTCCCGTTGGGGCGAGTCCGACCTCATGTGCTGAAAGCTGCACACTAGGATCGCCGGCATGACCGTTGCCCGGCTGCTGGCGCTCACGGTCGCGGGGGCGCTCGCGGCCGCTCCGGCCGCGACGGCCCGGGTGCTGCACGTCGGTCCCGGGCAGCGTTTTGCCCGGCCGTGTCAGGCGATCGCCGCGGCGCGCGCCGGCGACACCATCGAGATCGATGCCCGCGGGAACCGGTCCTATCACGGTGACGTGTGCGCCTGGTCCATCGACCGCCTGACGATCCTCGGCGTCCACGGGCGGGCGCACATCGACGCCGCCGGCGCCAACAGCGAGAGCAAGGCGACCTGGGTCATCGACGGCAACGACTCGACGATCGAGAACGTGGAGCTCTCCGGCGCGCGCGTCCCGGACGACAACGGCGCCGGCATCCGCCTTCAGGGCGCCGGACTCACGCTCGTGCACTGCCGCTTCGATCACAACCAGGAGGGCATCCTCGCCGGCGACAACCCGGCCTCGGACATCGTCATCGAGTCCAGCACGTTCGCCGACAACGGGGCCGGCGACGGCTTCTCGCACAACATCTACATCAACCACGTCCGCAGCTTCACGCTGCGCGACAGCTACTCCACCGCCGCCCACGTTGGGCACCTGGTCAAGTCGCGCGCGCTGCGCAACTACATCCTTTACGACCGCCTCACCGGTGAGCGTGGCACCGACAGCTACGAGCTCGACCTGCCCAACGGCGGGCTCTCCTACGTCGTCGGCACGGTGCTCCAGCAGGGCCGCGCCACCCAGAACCCCAACATGCTCGCCTACGGCGAGGAGGGTGCGCTGAACCCCGACTCGCACCTGTACGCCGTCAACGACACCTTCGTCAACGACCTGCACCGCGGCGCGGCGATCCTCGTCGGTCCGGACGTCCGCGCCCCCGTGACCGCCGAGAACGACATCAATGCCGGCAGCCCGCAGTTCGTCACCCAGGCCGGGGCCGAGTCCCGGCACAATTGCACCGCCGCTCACCCCGGTTTCGTCGACGCCGCCGGCTATGACTACGCGCTGCGGCCCTCGTCACCGTGCCGGCGCGCGGGCCGGCGGCCGGGCCGGGCGCACGGCTTCTCGCTGGTCCCGCGCTTCCAGTACGCCGGCACGGCGGCGCTGGCGCGCCGCACCGACGGCGGGACGGTCGCGGGGGCCTTTGGCCAGGCCGCGGGCTAGGCAGGCGGTAATCTCACCAGTCATACCATGATGACCGGTGAGGGGCTCGATGTGGACGGACGGGCCGTACAACCCGGGGGCCGCCCGCCGGCGCCCGGGAGGCTGGCGCTGGTGCAGGCCTACGTGAACTCCTTCTTCGACCTGGAGGGCGAGTGGGGTGCTGACCTGTTCGCCACGCCGGACCGCCTGGCGGGGTGGCTGTCGGCGCGCGATCTGCTGCCGGCCGGGACCGTGCTGCGCGATCGGGACCGCACGCGCGCCATCGCCGTGCGCGAAGGTCTGCGCGGGCTGGCTGCGGGTAACAACGACGCCTCCCCGGAGGCGGCGGCGACGAGCCTCGCCGTGGTCAACCGGGCCGCCGCCGGCGCCCGGGTGGAGGTGCTGCTGGAGCCCGACGGTCCCCGCTTCGCCGCGACCGGCCCCGGGCTTGACCGTGCGCTGGGGGTGGTGCTGGCAATCACGGGGACCGCGATGCTGGAGGGGGCGTGGCAGCGCTTGAAGACCTGCCCCGGCCATGACTGCGGTTGGGTGTTCTATGACCACTCGCGCAACCAGACGGGACGGTGGTGCTCCATGTCGGTGTGCGGCGGGCGCGCCAAGGCCAAGGCGCACTACGAGCGTCGCCGCGAGGAGGAGGGGACCCGAGGGGCTGTCCAACCGTGAGATCGCAGCGACCCTGGTCGTCTCCGAGGCGACGGTCAAGACCCACATCAACCACGTGTTCGCCAAGATCGGCGCCCGCGACCGCGCCCAGGCCGTCCACTACGCCTACACCCACGGGCTCGCCGGCTGACCGGCTCAGCGCAATGGGTCGACGTGGATTTTGGGGCCGGCCCCGGCGCCGGCGGGGCGTCGCCCGGCCAGCACGTCGCCCACCTCGGCCAGCCCCACGGTGGCGGCGACCAGCGGGCGGGGATCGACGGATCCCTCCGCGTAGGCGCCGACTGCGCCGGCCAGCGCCGGTGAGCCCGACAGCACCCCCACCGCGGTCACGTCCTTGAGCAGCAGGGCGCGGGTGTCGATCGTGCTCGGCGTCCCCGAGATCCCGATGTAGACCACGCGCTTGCCCGGTTCAACGAGCTCCAGCGCCAGCGCGGGCAGCGCCGCCGCCGTGGAG
>DASXCN010000225.1:0-9009 GCA_036491155.1 Solirubrobacteraceae bacterium
GGATGAGCGAGCGTCGCGAGCCGCTTGGTGCTCGCGTCGACCAGGCGCATCAGCCGCGGGCCGAGCGAGTAGTGCCGCGACGGTTCCTGGCGTACGTAGCCGAGGTCAACGAGCGTGCGGACGAGACGGTGGATCGTCGCCGGCGGCAGTTGCGCCGCGGTGGCCAGCTGCGACAGGCCGATCTCGCCACCGGCGTCCGCCATCGCTTCGAGGATCGCGAACGCCCGGCTGAGCGACTGCACTCCACCGGTCGATCGAGGCTCGGACGAGCCGTCCTCGGAGGTGCGCGTCCCGTCTTGGGCCCGTGTGCTCCGGTCGTCCACGTGTCCACCAAACGATATCAAGATTCCGTATCACGGTATTTCACGCAACCGCCATCCACCCAGACGCCAGCCACATCGGAGCTCACGCCGAGCGCCAGCGCTCGCGCCAGCGCCTGCTCCGGACCCCCCGCGTGCCGGAGTCCTGCGTCGAGCGGGCTTCCGGGCGACGGGCGCAGCCACAGCGCGTCAAACCGCTTGCCGACGCCGAGATCCCCGACCTGATCGTCGAGGCCGAGCGCCCTGGCTCCGGCCCCCGTGGCCAGGTAGAGCAGATGGCTCGCGGTCAGGGCCACTCCGTCGGCGCCGCGCAGCTGCTGGATGAAGTACGCCTGCAGTCCCTCCTTGAACAGGGAGTATCCGGTGCCCGCGCCGACATCGCTGCCGAGCGCCACCGGGATGCGATGGGCGAGGTGGCGGTCGAGCGGAAACAGCCCGCTGCCGAGCGCGGCGTTGCTGGTGGGACAGTGCGCGACCGCGGCGCCGCCGGTGGCCAGGCACTCGAGTTCGGCGTCGGTCGGGTGGACGTTGTGCGCCAACACGCTCCGGGACCCGATGAGCCCGTGCCGGTCGTAGCTGTCGACGTAACTGCATTCGAACAGGTCGTGCACGGTCGAGATCTCGGCTGTGTTCTCGTTGACGTGTGAGGTGAACCAGCTCCCCGGCACCGCGGCGTGCAGCGCGGCGCACGAGGCCAGCAGCTCGTCGGTGCACGACAGCGCGAAGCGCGGGATCACGGCGTATCGGTTGCGTCCGTGTCCATGCCAGCGGCCGGCCAGCGACAGCCCCTCGTCATAGGCACGCTGCGGCGTGGTGTGCAGATCCGGCCTGAGCATCCGGTCGCTCACCACCAGGCCGCTGGTGACGCGCAGTCCGCGCGTCGACGCGGCGGCGAACAGCGCATCCACCGCCGGCGCGAAGTGGGCGCCGAACACCAGCGCGGTCGTGGTGCCCGCGTCGGCGAGCCCGGACACGAACTCCGCGGCGATCTCGCGCGCGTAGGCGAGGTCGGCCATTCGCGCCTCCTCGGGCAACGCGCAGCGCTCCAGCCATTCCAGCAGCGGCATGCCGAGGCCACCGATGATGCGCGCCTGGGGAAAGTGCACGTGCGCGTCCACAAAGCCGGGGAGAAGCAGGCCGTCGGGGAGCTCACAGACCGGTTCGGAGGCGTGCCGGGACCGCACCTCGGCGAACGGGCCGCGGTCGGCGATCAGGCCGTCGGCGCTGACGAGCAGCCCAGCGTCGGAGTCCGCGCGCAGCACCCCGCCCTGAAAGGGGTCGTCGGGGGCATCGAGGACGTGGGCACGATAGATCGTCACGGTCGGGCGCCGTTGCGCTCGCCCGGTCGCGCGCCGTCGTGTTCGCGCTCGAGCGTCCGCAGCAGATCCGCGGCGACGCTGACCGCGATCGTCGCCGGCTCCTTGCCGCTGATGTCGGGCAATCCGATCGGCGTCTTGATCCGGGCCATCGTGTCCGCATCGTGGCCCCCCTCTTTGGCGAGCCTGCGCCGGAAGTTCGCCCACTTGCCCGAGGAGCCGATCAACCCGATCGACCCGAGACCGGCGCACCGCAGAGCGGCGTCGCACAGCGCGACGTCCTCAGCGTGATCGTGGGTCATGATCAACACGTGGGTCCCGGACGGCAGCTCGCCGAACACGGACTCGGGCAGCATCGGGACCCGGTGGACGTGCACCGTGGCGACGGCGTCGGCCAGCGGGGCGAGGCGGGACTCGCTCAGAATGTCCGGGCGCGTGTCGATCAGGTGCAGCTCGATGTCGTGCCTGGCGAGGATGCGGGCGAGCTCCAGCCCGACGTGCCCGGTACCGAAGATAGCCACCGCGGGGACGGTCCGCAGGGGCTCGAGCAGGACGGTCACCTTGCCACCGCAGCATTGCGCACCGTGCTCGGACGGCGCGCGCGCCGACAGCTCGGAGGTCATCAGCTCGGGCACCGCTTCCGGGTCGTCCAACTGCGCTCGCGCTCGCTCGATCGCGACCGCCTCGACGTTGCCGCCACCGATCGAGCCCCAGGAGCCGGTTGCGCTCACCACCATCTTGGCGCCGGCCCGGCGGGGCGCGTGACCACGCACCGTGGCGACCGTCACCAGGACGGCGGGCTCACGGGCCGCACGCAGTCGGACGACCGCGTCCAGCCAGGCCGCATCAGGCATGCACGACCGTGTGCTGCAAGCTCTCCGAGGACTTGTGCATCGGATGCGCGGCCGGGTCGAGAACCGGCGGCACCCGACCGGGGAAGCCCTCGATGACATCGCCGCGGCGGTCGCCCGCGGCCTGATCGCGCGCCCGCTCGATCGCCCAGAAGACCGCTTCAGGGGTGGCCGGACAGGCCAGGCTCAGGCTGGCGCCGGCGGCTCCGAAGGCCGCGGCCGCCTGGCGCAGCGCCTCACGAACCGAGAAGGCCAGCATCAACGGCGGCTCCCCGACCGCCTTGGATCCGTACACGGCGCCTGCCTCGGTGGCGTCGTGGAGCAGCGTGACGTTGAACGTCTCGGGCATCTCGGAGAAGCTCGGCAGCTTGTAGGTGCTGGCGGCCTGCGTCAGAAAGCGGCCGCGGTCCGGACCATCGCTCGTGTCCCAGCGCAGGTCCTCGAGCGTGAGCCACCCGGCGCCCTGCACGAAGCCGCCTTCGATCTGGCCGATGTCGATCAGCGGAGAGAGACTGTCGCCGACGTCGTGCACGATGTCGACGCGCAGGGTGCGATACGCGCCGCTGAAGCCATCGACCTCGACCTCGGTCGCGGCCGCTCCGTAGGCGAAGTACTTGAAGGGGCTGCCCTGCATCACCGTCGAGTCCCAGTGCAGGCCCTCGGTGCGGTAGAACCCCGAGGCCGACAGTTGCACTCGCTGGAAGTAGGCCGTGCGCACCAGCTCGTCCCATGAGACGTGAGGCTCCTGGGAGGCGGACAGGGATCGAGCGACGCCGTCGACGATCCGGACGTCGCCGGCGTTGACGCCCAGCATGCCGCCCGCCACCGCCAGCAGTCGGCCGCGGATCTGCTCGCAGGCGTCCTTGACCGCGCCGCCGTTGAGGTCCGCGCCGGAGCTTGCCGCGGTCGCCGAGGTGTTGGGCACCTTGTCGGTGCGGGTGGGGGCCAGACGCACACGTTGAAGCGGAATGCCCAGCGTGGTGGCGGCTACCTGCAGCATCTTGGTGTGCAGCCCCTGCCCCATCTCCGTGCCGCCGTGGTTGATCAGCACCGAGCCGTCCTTGTAGACCAGCACGAGCGCGCCCGCTTGGTTGAAAGCGGTCAGGTTGAACGAGATCCCGAACTTCACCGGCGTCACCGCGAGGCCGCGCTTGACGTCCTTGTGCGTCGCGTTGAACCGCTCCACATCCCGGAGGCGTTCGACGATGTCCCCCGTCGAGATCGTCTGCTCCCAGACGGCCTCCAACCGCTCCGGATGGCGGACCGTCTGTCCATACGGGGTGCTCTGGCCCGCGCGATAGAAGTTCCGGCGCCGCAGTTCGATGGGGTCGATCCCCAGCAACGGCGCGCAGCGGCCGAGGATGTCCTCGATGACGATCATTCCCTGTGGCCCGCCGAAGCCGCGGAACGCCGTGTTGGAGGTCTTGTGGGTCTTGGCGATCCGCCCGTTGATGCGAGCGTGGGGGATCCAGTAGGCGTTGTCGATGTGGCACAGCGCCCGCGCCAGTACCGGCTCAGACAGATCCAGGCTCCAGCCGCCGTCTGCGGTGAGCGTGGCCTCCAGGGCGAGCAGGTGTCCGTCGGCGTCGAAGCCGACACGCCAGTCGGCGTGGAAGCCGTGGCGCTTGCCCGACATCGTCAGATCCTGGGTGCGGTTGAGCCGCAGGCGCACCGGACGGCTGGTGAGGATGGCGCCGAGCGCCGCGATCGCCGCGAAGCCGTGGGGCTGCATCTCCTTGCCGCCGAAGCCGCCACCCATACGCAGACACTGGACGGTGACCTCCGAGTTGTGCAGGTCCAGGACGTGGGCGACGATCTCCTGCGTCTCGGAGGGATGCTGGGTGCTCGACTGGATGAACAGCTGACCCGACTCGTCGACGTGGGCAAGCGCGGCGTGCGTCTCCAGATAGAAATGCTCCTGGCCGGAGAACTCGAACTCGCCGCTGAACACCCGGTCGGCCCCCGCCAACGCGCTCTCCACGTCGCCGCGTGCCACCTGCGGCTGCCCACCCTGAAAGCTGCCGGCGGCGATCGCCTCGCCGACCATGATGTGGGACGGCAGCGACTCGGCCTCGACCTCGACGGCTAGGGCTCCGAGCCGCGCGGCCTCGAGGGTCTCGCCCAGCACCCAGCAGACGGCGTGCCCGTAGAACATGATCTCCGACGGGAACAGGGGCTCGTCGTGCTTGACCCCGGCATCGTTGACGCCCGGCACGTCCGCGGCGGTCAGCACCCGCACCACCCCGGGTACGGCCAGCGCGGCCGCGATGTTCAGGCGGGTGATCCGTGCGTGCGCGTGCGTGGTCTGCACGGGATAGGCGTGCAGCACGTCCTTCGTGCGATAGATCAGGTCGTCGGTGTAGAGCGCCGCGCCGGTGACGTGCAACACCGCGCTCTCGTGTGGGACCGCGATCCCGACGGCCGGGCTCTCGGGGCGCGTGGCCAGGTCGCTCATTGATCGGACCCGTTCGTGTCCGCGTAGAGCTTGAGCAGGCTCGATCGCAGCATCGCCGCGCGATACCGGGTGCTGGCGCGGTGGTCGCTCATGGGGGTGCCCTCAGCGCCCAGGATCTCCGCCGCCCTGGCCACGGTCTCGCGTGACCAGGCCTGTCCGAGCAACGCGGCTTCGGTGGCGGTCGGGCGCAGCGGGGTCTCGGCCACGCCGCCAAGGCCGATCTGGGCACGTTGCACGATCCCCGCGTCGTCATGGTCGATCGCGAACGCAACCGCGACGCTCGAGATGTCGTCAAAGCGCCGCTTGGCGATCTTGTGAAACGCCGTCATGCGGGCGAGCGGGAGTGGGATCCGGATCGCGCGGATCAGCTCCCGGTCCTGGCGCACACTCGTCCGGTAACCGGTGAAGTACTCGGCGAGATCGACCTCGCGCTCACCATCGACGCTGGCGAGGACGAGCCGCGCTCCGAGCGCCAGCAGCACCGGCGGGGTGTCGCCGATCGGCGAGCATGTGCCGAGGTTGCCTCCGAGCGTCGCGCCGTTGCGGATCAGCCGCGAGGCGAACTGCGGAAGCATCTGCGACAACAGCGGCACGTGACCATCGAGCCGGCGCTCGATCTCGGTCAGCGAGAGCGCGGCGCCGATCTCGATCCAGTCGGAGTCGATGGACAGGTCACGCAGCTCCTGGAGGCGATCGATCGCCAGCACGGCCTCTGGGCGCTTGCCGCGCAGGTTGACCTCGACGCCGTGGTCGGTGCACCCCGCGATCACGGTCGTCGCCGGCCGTTCGTGCAGGATCTCGACGGCCTCGGCAAGCGTCGCGGGCCGGGTGAAGTCAAGGCCATCGCGGCTCAGCCGCGTCGCTGCCGGGGCGGGCGCCGGCTGCGCCGAGCGGGCGGCCAGGGCGTCTGATGGCACCGGCTCGCCGAGCGCGTAGGCGGCGTCCCGGATCGGCCGGTAGCCGGTGCACCGGCACAGGTTGCCGCTGAGCGCGTGCAGGTCAAAGCCGTTGGGCCCGTGCTCGGCGTCGCTGGGGCGGGCGGGGGCCGTTTCCGGTGCGCGGTCGGGGCGGTAGTACTCCCCCGCCATGCTGCAGATGAAGCCGGGGGTGCAGTAACCGCACTGCGAGCCGCCCCGCACCGCCATCTCATACTGAACCGGGTGCAGCGCCTCGGCGCTTCCCAGCCCCTCGGCGGTGACCACCTCTTGGCCGTCGAGCGTGGCGACCGGAACCAGACAGGCGTTGATCGCCACCCATTCGGTCGCTGCCGCCACGCCGGGCCGCGCGATGAGGACCGAGCAGGCTCCGCACTCACCCTCGGCACAGCCCTCCTTGCACCCGGTGAGACCCTGCTCGCGCAGGAAGTCCATGGCGGTGATCCAGACCGGGACATCGTCCAGGCGCGTCGTCCGCCCGTTGATCATGATCTCGCCAGCGCCCATCACTTCGTCCTCTCGATTCACTCTTCAGCGGTTCGACCGACGTCGTCGGCAAGCGCAGTAATCCCTGCAAACGCCCTCGTCGAGCCCGGGCCTGAGTGTACACCTGACCGCCGATCCTGACAAGAAATTCGGAATTCTTTTTCTGTCATACGGAATACTCGCGAGACGATGCCAGACGGTCGGGGCGTTCCCCCGGGCCGACCGGGGCGCGGCAGCGGCGTTGTACGCACAGAGCACACGGTTGCCGTTTGGTCGGTGTGTGTTCTGAAAGCGCAGTCATGCTGAACGCTCAGAACACACGGCCGGGATATGCGCGGTGTGTGCTCTGTGACGCCAGGATTGCGGCGCGTCCCCGTCCGCTACCGCCGACCGAAACCCCGCAGCCATCTACGTGAACTGCCGGCTGAGCGGCGCGTGGCGATTGACGTCCTTGTAGAGCAGGTACCGGAAGGGCTCGGGCCCCGCCGCGCAGCACGCCTGCGGGCAGAAGGCGCGCAGCCACATGAAGTCACCGGCCTCCACCTCGACCCAGTCTGTGTTGAGCAGGTACACCGCCTTGCCCTGCAGCACGTAGAGGCCATGCTCCATGACATGTGTCTCGGCGAACGGGATCGACGCGCCGGGGGCCAAGGTCACGATCGTGACGTGCATGTCGTGGCGCAGGTCAGCCGGGTCGACGAACCGCGTGGTCGCCCAGGCCCCGTCGGTGTCGGGCATCGCCACCGGTTCGATGTCGCGCTCGTGGGCGATCACCGGCTCAGGAGCGTCGAGGCCCGCGACGCGCTGGTAGGACTTTCGGATCCAGTGAAAGGAGGTGGACCCGTCCTCGCGGTTGTGCAACGTCCAGCTGCATCCCGGTGGCAGGTAGGCGTACCCCCCCGCCTCCAGGGCGTGCGCGACGCCGTCGATCGTGACCTCGGCCGTGCCGTGCACCACGAACAGCACCGCCTCGGCGTTCGGATCCGATTCCGGGTGATCTGAGCCACCGCCGGGGGCCACCTCCACGATGTACTGCGAGAACGTCTCGGCGAATCCCGACAAGGGCCGGGCCAGGACCCAGAGCCGCGTCCCGTCCCAGAACGGCAGGTAGCTGGTGACGATGTCGCGCATCGTGCGCTTGCCCAGCAGTGCGTAGGCGGCCGTGAACCGCGTGCGGTCGGTCGCCAGCTCGGTCTGTCCGGGCAGCCCCCCGTGGGGCACGTAGTAGCTCGTCACTCTCGCCGTCCTCTCTCGATCAGTCTGCCGTGGCGGGCGGCGCTCGACGGATCGACGCGCTCGCCCCGCAGCCAGGTCTGGCGGACCACGCCGGCCAGGCGGCGCCCAGCGTAGGCTGACACCGGGTTCCGCTGGCGCAGACGCGCCGGATCGACGACGAACTCCGCCTCCGGATCGAACACGACCAGGTCAGCATCGGCACCGACTGCGATCCGGCCCTTGTGGTTCAGCCCGACGCGATCGGCGGGAGCGGTCGCCATCCACCTCACCACGTCGGCGAGGCCGCGGTCGCGGGCGCGGGCCGCCGTCCAGATGACCGGGAGGCCGAGCTCCAGCGAGGCGATGCCGCCCCACGCGGCGGCGAAGTCCCCGGTGTCGCGGCGCTTGAGGTTCGGGGTGCACGGGGAGTGATCGGAAACGATCATGTCGATCTCGCCGCCGAGCAGGCCCTCCCACAGCCGGTTGCCGTTGCCGGCATCACGGATCGGCGGCGCACACTTGAACTGCGTCGCCCCGTCGTCGATCGCCTCGGCGACGATCGCGAGGTAGTGAGGGCACGTCTCGACCGAGACGTCGACCCCGTCGGCGCGAGCGGCGCGTAGCTGGGCCAGCGCGCCCGCGCTCGACAGGTGCAGCACGTGCACGCGTGGGCGGGCGGGTCCGATTCGCGCGGCCTCGGCCAGGATGCGCTCGATCGCTCGCTCCTCGGCGGCCGCCGGGCGTGAGCGCAGGTACGTCGCGTACGAGGGCCCAGCGGGCCCCGGCGCGGCCGCGATCGACCCGGCGTCCTCGGCGTGCACGATCAACAGTGCGCCGAGGCGGGCCGTCTCGGCCATTGCCGTCGTCAGACCGGCGCCGTCCAGGGGCGGAAATTCCGGCACGCCGGAATCGACCAGAAAGCACTTGAAGCCGAAGACACCTGCCGCGTGCAGCTCCTCGAACTCGGATGCGTTACCCGGCACCGCGCCGCCCCAGAACCCGACGTCGACGTGGGCCTGAGCGGCTGCGCAGTCGCGCTTGCGCGCGAGAGCGTCGGGGCTGGTCGTCGCCGGGATGCTGTTGAGCGGCATGTCGATCACGGTCGTCACGCCGCCGGCCGCCGCGGCGCGGGTCCCGGTGTCAAAGCCCTCCCACTCGGTGCGTCCCGGTTCGTTGATGTGCACGTGCGTGTCGACGAGCCCGGGCATGAGAACCTCGCCGTCGGCCAGCCGGATGACGTCACGCGCGGCGACGGACTCGGCGTCGGGGTGGGTGGGGTCAGTTTCAATCGCGGCGATGCGCCCGTCACGCACGGCGACGACGCATGGCCGCTCCGTGCCCTCGAGGATCGCGCGCGAGGCGATGAAGGCACGGTCATAGGGCGGCGCCTCAGTCATCGGGCAGTCGATCTCCCAGGCGTTCGCCGATCCG
>DASXCN010000226.1:0-6115 GCA_036491155.1 Solirubrobacteraceae bacterium
GATGGTTTCCGCGCGAGTTTTTGACAACAGCTTCTCACGACCACACGGTCACCCTGCGCACCATCAGCGCAGACCACACGAGAAGGCCTCCCAGACAGCTCTCCCTCGGGATCCGCTGATCTTGGAAGGCAGGCCAGGGATGTTCGCGTCCCGGGCTACGACCTCAATCGACCAAAAGTCGAAGATGGTCTATTGGTCGAGGCGGTAACGGAGCACGAGTCGCGATGCCGCCGCGGGTCTGAGGAACGGGATCTGAGCTTCCCGTATCAGGCCACGGCCACGGATGGCCAGTCGATCATGCCTGCCGCCCATCGCGTAGAGGCGCGTTCTGTCTCATCAGCAGCCGCTGATGAGCTCAGAGTGGTTTCTAACCGAGGAGTAACAGTCATGGACGACGCGCACAGCGAGGGCAACAACTACCCCCGCGAAGATGTCTTTGAGGGCGACGCTCTCATCGATCTCGGGATCGACCGAGCGTACGAGATCGACCGTATGTCGGTAGTGCGGCCTTCCGGGTTGACGATCATCGACATGGGTTCATTCGCGATCGCCATCGAGGTCTGGAAGCCGCTCAGCGAGGGGCTTCCGTACTCGATGGACGTCCGACACATCAGCAAGAGGAACGGGACCGAGGAAAGGGTGGCCGACCGCCACCCGATCGATCCGGTCTCGTCGATGCCGGATGGCGGCGCGATCAATCGCGCATTGGATCTCGTGCTCGAATGGATGAAGTCAGATGCGGCACGATTCCGTGCTCGTAGGACGGCTCTCAAGCTCCTCGACTGGCTCGGCCGGACCGGACCGTCCCGCGAGTTGCTTGACCTGATCGAGGACGATTGCGTAACGGCTAGCTGCGAGCTAGACGGAAAAGACGTGATCTACCGGCTCGAAGTTTGGGCCGGGTCCAACCCGGGTCTCGACCCGTCGCACCTGTTCGGGAAGTAGAAGCCCTCAGACCACGGTGGTGGGCGTCCCAATTCGGGGCGCCCCCACCAGGGTTGGTCTTCTCCAATCGTCAGCGCGCCGCACCTGCAGGGCCTTGCCCGCAGACACGCTTCAAGGCAATGCCGGAGCTGCAAGCTGTCGCGAGACCCGCGGACTGGTGCGCATGTCGCCGGCTCGGGATCGAGGATCGTCGGACGGAGCGGGATGTCCACCACTCGCCGGCTGGAATATCTTGTGGTCTAGGTATCAAATCTGGTACCTTGTGCCCATGCTGGTCCGCAAAGTCTCGCGACGCTTTGGGAGTTCCTCGCAGTCGGTCAGCAATGGGCCGCAAAAGGCCGCAGACTGGTCCTTGGGCCGCTGCGGCGACCACCTACACCGCGCCCCGCCCGCCGGCTTGCAGGGATTCAGGGAGTGGAGCCAGCCGGGATCGAACCGGCGACCTCCTGCTTGCAAAGCAGGCGCTCTCCCAACTGAGCTATGGCCCCTTCGCCGGTCGAGTCTAACGTCGCAGCGCCGCACGCCCGGCGGGGTGTGCGGGGCGTCCGTATGCTGGCGCGCGGTGGGCGCGATCACGGTGAGCTACGCCTTTCCGGCGAACTTCCTGGACAAGCCCGGCCAGCGGGCCGGGTTCGTGGCGCTGGCGGCGTTCCTGGGCGCCTTTCTCTTCATCCGTACCAGCGCGCGGCTCAGCCGTAGCCCGCGGGTGCCGTGGTGGCCGGGAAGCGTGAGCACCAGTGGCGGCCTGCACCTGCACCACCTGGTGTGGGGGATCGTGCTCATCCTGATGTCCGGGTTCTTGGGGTTCGCGATCAACCCGGTGAGCCCGTGGAACGAGGTGCTGGCGGCGCTCTTCGGGATCGGCGCCGGACTGACGCTGGACGAGTTCGCGCTGTGGGTGTACCTCAAGGACGTCTACTGGGCCGACGAGGGTCGGGCGTCGTTTGACGCCGTGGTCGTCGCCACGGTGCTGGGGCTGCTCATCGTGCTCGGCCTGGCGCCGTTTGACCTCAAGGGCAACAGTTCGTCGCTGACGACGTTGTCGGTGGCGGTGGTGCTGGACGTCGTGCTGTCGGCAGCGGCGATCCTCAAGGGCAAGCCCCTGCTGGGCTTGATCGGGATCTTCATCCCCCTGGCGTCGATCGTCGCCACCGCGCGCCTGGCGTCGCCCCGGTCGTGGTGGGCGCGCCGCGTGTACCAGTCTGAGCGCAAGCGCGATCGCGCACAGGCGCGGTGGACGCGGATCGAAGCCCGGCGGCGGCGGATCGCCGACGCGATCGCGGGGACGCCCACGGGCACCGACCTCGGTGATCGGAGCGACTGAGCGCGGACGACCTCCACCCCGCGGCTCCGTTCCTACAGGTGTTCCTCGAGCCGCGCCGCGCCACCTAGGCGCCCGCCGCGAGCTCCAGCCCCAGCGCACCAAGGTCGCCGATGCCCCCGCCGGCGACCCGGACCACGTCGGCCCGTCCAGCGCGGCGCAACAGACTGGCGGCGAAGGCGGCGCGCATGCCCGCGGCGCACGCCACCGCGGTGGTGCGCCCGCGCTGGGGCAGGACGATCGACTGGACCTCACGCAGACGGTTGAGCGGAACGTGGTGGGACCCGGGGATGTGACCGGCGTCCCACTCGCTGGGCTCGCGGACGTCGATGAGATCGACCGCGCGTCGGCGCAGCCCATCGGCGAGCTGCTCGAGGTCCCAGGAGTCCGCGTGGGCGACCGGAACCGAGTGCCGGCGCCACTCCTCAAGGTCCGCGATCGAGACGCCGTCGAGCTGCCAGAAGCCGACGGCCTGCAGGGCCGAGGCCATCCGGCGGGCGTCCTGCTCGTCGCCGGCGACGATCACCACCGAGGCCTCGGAGTCCAGCGCCCACCCGGCGCGCGTCCCAACGCCCGCCGAGGACACCGGCAGGTTGATCGAGCCGGCCACGTGCCCCTGGTCAAACTCCGCGGGGACACGGCTGTCGAGCACGACCGCCCCCGTCCCCAACCGCGACAGCAGGGCGTCGCCGCAGAGCAGCGCCGGCTCGGGCGGCGCGACCCCGCCGGAGCGACGGTTTATCTCGACGATCCGCTCGATGTTGGGCGGGCGGGAGGGCAGCTTCGCGGTCACCCCTTGGACGAAGCCGGCCTCGTCGAGTCCGAGCAGCTGGTTGTGGCGGCGCTCGAAGCCGATGGTGGAGCTGGACTTGCCGCTCAGGCCCGTGCCGCCGCACAGCGAGCCGCCGATGTGGGCGGGCCACACCTCGACGTGATCGTCGAGGTCCAGCAACCGGCGCAGGCTGGCGTGCAGGAGGTGAGCGCCCTCGCTCGCGTCGACCGCGAGATCGGGGCGCGCGACGTCGCCGACCAGCAGCGAGTCGCCGGTCAGCAGCATCCACGGCCCCGGGCCGCGGCTGAGGTCGGAGACGAGGAAGGTCAGATGCTCGGGCCGGTGGCCCGGCGTGGCCACCGCCGTCAGACAGACCGAGCCGGCGATGATCTCGTCGCCGGCCATGACCACGTCGCCGGCACCGTCCTCACGAGGGCCCGGCCGGTAGCTGCGCGCCCCGGTGGCCCGGGCCAGGCGCAGGCGGCCGGACACGTGGTCGGCGTGGTCATGGGTGTCGATGACGTGGGCGATCCGCAGATGCTCAGACTCCGCGATCTCCAGATAGGGCGCGATGTCCCAGCGCGGGTCGACGACGATCGCCTCGCCCGCGTCGCCCAGAAGGTAGGACGCGCACCCGAGGTCGTGATAGAGCACTTGACGAAACAGCACCAGGGGGTCCTTTCAGCTACTCCGGCGATGCACCACACCGAGAAATAGCCGAGATTTAATCAACCGTCAATAGACGGAAATCCAGTCGGCTTTGCCGATTTCCGGCCGGCGCTACTCGTCGAAGTCGAAGTCCTTGGGCGGCCGCTGCTCGAACCACAGCCGGTCGTGGTCCGGCGTGTCCTGGAGGAACTCGGGCGTCTCCTCCAGCACGTCGTCGCCGTTGCCGCCGTCGTGCCGGTCCTCCTCGGCCGCGAGCGCATCCTCCACGTTGTATTCGGCGGTCTCGGGGCCGGCGCCGCCCATCGGGGGAGGCGCTCCCTGGTCGCGCTCGGCGGTGAGGGGCTCGTGGGCCGGCTCGTCACCGTCAAAAAAGGGCTCGTCCTCGTCGAAGGGCTCGTCCCCGGACGGTGCTTCGCGGCCGGCGGGCTCCGCCGGCGGGGCCTCGTCGCGGTCGCGCACCGGAGCGGCATCCGCGCCGGGGAATTCGGGCGGCGGCACGGGCTGCTGGTACACCCCGGCGTCAGCCGCGGGCTCCTCGAACCCGCCGTTATCGGCCGCCGGCTCCTCGAACTGACCGGCATCGGCCGCCGGCTCCTGCAAGGAATCGTGCGACCAGCCCTCCTCGCCCGCCTGGTCGTAGGCGGGCGCGCCCTCGGGCGCAGCCGCGGCCTCCGCTTCGGCAAGCTCGGACGGGGTCGGATTGCGCCGGACGGGTCCCAGCGCCTCGCGCTCGGCGTGTTCAACCTCTGACGGATCGGCGCCGCGGCGGCGCTTCAGGTCGAGGTGGTCTCGGATTGCGTCGTCAAGAAGACCCATGGCGCAAAGGCTACTCGCCGCTCACCACGTTAGCTGTATCGCCCTCAGCTCTCACGGTGCGGTTCTTGCCTTCGCGCTTGGCCACGTAGAGCGCCCCATCGGCGGTGGCGATGAGCTCGTCCTTGTTGCCCTCAACCGAGGAGGCCGCGCCGACGCTCGTGGTCACGCGCATGCTCCCCGTCCCCTCGAGCAGGGGGATCTCCATGGCGGCAATCGCCATCCGGGCGCGCTCGGCCATCTCGAAGGCGCCCTCGAGATCGGTGTGGGGCAGGATCAGTGCCATCTCCTCGCCGCCGTAGCGAGCGGCCACGTCAACGTCACGTGAGGTCTCGCGCAACGCATCGGCGACGTAACGCAGCACGAGGTCCCCCTGCTGGTGGCCGTGGACGTCGTTGACGGACTTGAAGTTGTCGATGTCCAGCATGATCAGCCCGACCGGGTACTTGTAGCGGCGGACCTCCTCCATCTCCGCGCGCAGGAGATCCTGGAAGTGCCCGTGGCTGGCCAGCCCGGTGAGGTCGTCGGTGATGGCCTGGCGCTGCACGTCGAAGTGCAAGTTGACGTTGGCCATGGCCAACGTCGCCTGAGCGGCGAGCGAGCGCAGGAGCTCGAGGTCGTCGGCGGTGAAGGGGCGGCCGTCGCGACAGACCGTGATCAGCCCGTGCGTCGGACCGCCGGGAGTGATCGGCCCGAGGGCCACGGTGGCGAGATGAGCGTCGCCCAGCGAGGCTTCGCCGACCCCGTCAGAGGTGAGCGCGTGGCGCTCGGCGTCGTAGATCGTCGCCTCCAGGCCGGCCAGGCGCCCCACGTGGACGGTCTCGGCCAGCGTGTCCTCGGCGCTCTGGCGGGCGCTCACCCGGCCGCGGTCGGCCTCGGTGGCGTCCATGGCGGTCTGCAGGGCGAGCTCCAGCAGCGCGTCCTTGTCCAGGCCGGAGGCAAAGGCCTCGCCGATGCGGCGGATCGACTGGCGCACGCGGGCGCGCTCCTGTTCGAGCTCGGCCAGCCGCCGTTCGAGCTGGCGCGACATGTTGTTGAACTCCTCCCCCAGCAGGGCGAACTCGTCGCGGCCGGACGTCGGCACCGTGGAGGAGAAGTCGCCGCCGGCCAGGCGCCGGGCGGCGTCCAGGAAGCGACCGAGCTGGCCGTGCAGGGCGCGGGAGGAGAGCAGCGAGAAGAAGAAGGCGAGGATGAGGAAGCCGGCGATGAAGATCCCGGCAAGGAGACGATCGGCGCCGACCGAACCCCCCGAGGCCTGAGCGTTGGTCAGGATCGAGATGGTGACCCGGGCCCTGTCGAACCCGGTGAAGGTCTCGGTGACCACCTGGTAGGTGGTGTGGCCGATGCTGGTGGACCCGCGCGAGCTGGGCAGGGTGTGGCCGGCCGCCGCCGGCAGCGTCGACGCGAGCGTCGTCCCGTCTGAGCGCACCACCACCTGGACGCCCGAGCCGGCGAGGTCATGAGCGAGCTCGCTCGCGGTCAGGTCCGAGGCCACGACCGTCCGTGCCGGCCGCGACGACGCCGCCCGCACGACCGCGATGCCCGGCGCGATGGCGGTGTGATCGCCGATATCGACCTTCTTGGCGGAGCCCACC
>DASXCN010000227.1:0-8333 GCA_036491155.1 Solirubrobacteraceae bacterium
AACACGTACAGCGGCAGCACCGTGGACACCATCTCCGCCGAGACGTCGGTGAGCAGGCTGGTCAGCCCCAGCAACAGGACGGTGCGCGAGACGCCCACGCTCAGCCGCCGCGATCGCGACCCGCTCTTGAAGAGGATTCTGGCGCTCTCTACCTGGTACACGCGGGCAGGCCTCCGCTGGACATCACGAGGTTCGGCATGTACGAGATCAACGACCCCGGGCCGCGCTTACTCGCAGCGAATCGTTGAGATCGTCTTAGAGTGACCTGAGAATCGGGTGGTCAGACCCGGCTACCCGATCAGCGCGCGGCGCCGTGCACGAGGGCCCCGTCGCTCAGGTCGGCAGCTCGTCGCCCGCCCGCTCCGCCACCATGTGCGCGGCGTACCAGTCGGGCCAGTTGGCGTCGGCCTCGCCGATGCGTTTCTCATGCTCGCCGTGGGCGGTCTCCGCACGGCGCAAAGCCGCGGCCAGGTCGGCGGAACTGGTGTACGAGGGGTCGGCAGCGCCGACACGCCCCGGGAGGCGGCGGGTGATCTCCTGCAGCAGCCAGCGATTGCCGTCGGGATCGCTGAAGGTGGCAAACGAGCCGTACGTGGCGTGATCGGGCGCCGGCCCGCTGACGCGATCGCCCGTGCCCTCGGGCTGGAACTGCGCGCCGGGAGCGCCGGCACCGACTTCAGTGGCGCTCATGTCTACCTCCTTGGTTGTCTTATGCCCTGCTTTTCGGCCTCGCCGCGCGGTTGCGCCACGCGACCTCAGACGCCCCACGGGTCAGGGGACCGCCGGCTCCAGCAGCTCGGCGTGCGCCGTCTCCGGCGGCGTGCCGTACGCGTAGACCAGCAGGTCCTCGTCCTGATGATTGACGCTCTGCAGTGGCGTTCCGGGATCGATCCGGATGGCCCCGCCGCGCGGCACGTCCTGGCGCACCGGGGGCTCGCCGACGTACATCGAGAGCGTGCCCTCCAGCACCACGAACGTCTCCTCCTGGCGCGGGTGACGGTGGCGCCGGCCCTTGGCGCCGGGCTCGTAGCGCCACAGGCTGGCACGCATGTAGGCGAACGGCTCGAGCTCCGTGAGCTCGGCGACGTGGCGCGCCGGCTCACCCTCCTCGTGAGGACGTGTGAGCCACTGAAGCTCGTCGGGACGCATCACGCGGTAGGTCACCGCGCCCGACCGTAGCGCCTTGGCCGCCGTGAGAAGCGAGGGCCGCAGCTCCAGTCGCGATCAGAAGTCCTTGTCGGCGGTGCCGCTCTCGTTCACGGCGTTGGCGTTCACGGGGTTGCCCGCCGGGTCGGTGGGCGTGGTCGAGGGCGTCCAGGCCATGGTCCCCGTCGCCGTGGCGGTGCTCGCAGTGGCGCTCGGCGTGCCCAGCGTGACGGCAATGGCGCTCCCGCTCAGCACCATCGAGGCAGGCGTCCCCGACGCGCCGAAGGTGGTGGTCTTGGACACGTAGTCCTTACGGCCGAGGTCGACGGTGCCGAGCGGCAGCTGGGTCAGCGTCGAGGCGTTGAGCACCTCGAACTTGTCGTTCCCCGACGTTCCGCCGTCGACGATCTCGGCGACGACGGACTGGGCGCTGCCACCCCACCCGGCCAGGACGCTGTTGGGATCGACCGCCTTGGTGTAGGTGAAGGTGACCGTGTCGCCGGCCTCGGGCTTGCCGGCCGTTCCGCCGGCGACGTTCGCCGCCTGGATGTCGGTGGCTCGCGGCGCGGTGTTGTCGACGGTGACCGAATAGCCGGTCGTGGTGGCGGTGCCCCCGGAGTCCGTGAGCTTGACCGTGAAGGAGTCGGTGCCGGCGGAGAGGCTGCCCTTGGCGGTGAGCAGGCCGCTGCGGTAGTCGTAGCTGTGACCGTCGACGGTGTAGGTGCCCGAGGTGAGCGCGGTCGCGCTCTGGCCTGTGGTGATCGCGCTCACATCGGCGGTGAGGCTGCTCACGCCGGCCGGAGGCGTGCCCGACCCGGTCACATTGGCATACACGTAGTAGGTGCCGCCCTGCTTGATCGCGCCCGACGCCCCGCCCGCGGACTTGGCGATGACGGCGCTGGCGACCGTGGGGCGATTGACGGTCAGCGTGGCGCTGGCGGTCTCGCCCTGGCTGCCCACGGCGTAGATCGTGTGCGAGCCCTGGGCGGTGCCGGCCGGGAGGATGACGGTGGCGGTGGCCGCGCCATTGGCGGGAATCGAGGTCGGCAACAGCGTGCCGGTCAGCGTCGTGCCGGTGGCGCTGTCGAGCTTGAAGGCGACGGTCTGGCCCGCGCTGTAGCCGCTGAGCGACGCGCTCACCGTCGCCGGCAGGCCGGTTACGGTCGTCGCCGAGGTGATGCTGAGGCCCGGAGCCTGGATGGTGAGCGCGGAGCTCGCGGAGCTCTCGGCGCCCACCCAGGCGTAAAGCGACGGGGTCACGGTGTAGGTCCAGGTCCCGGCGGGCACTGCTGACTCGCTGCACGAGGCGGCGGTCAGCGTTCCTGAGCATCCTGACCCGATCGTCTGGGCGGCACCCGCGGCGTTGTAGCGCTTGACCGTGTAACCGGTGACGCTCTGGCCCGCCAGTGTGGCGGCGCTCCAGCTCACGGTCACCGTGTGCCCGGTCGCGGTGACGGTCGGGGCCGAGCCGGTCGGCATCGTGGCGGCCTGGACCTGGGCGCTGGCGCTACCGCCGCCCGACCAGGCGGCGTAGGCGGCGCCGGGGACGGCGCACGTGGCGACGACGAGGAGGAGCAGGCAGACGGCGCGCCGGGTCACGGGTGCCCGTCCATCGTCGCCGAGAAAGCGAGGGGGATCGTCGCGCCCTCACACGACGCCGGCGCAGTGGCCAGCATCCGCAGCGAGGCGAAGGCGGTGCGCGTTCCGCGGCGGGTGATGGTCATGCGCACGGTGATGCGCCCGCCGACGACCGCCCACGAGGGGCAGCCACCGGTGGGCTTGCCCGGCTTGAGCTGGAGACCCAGCACCCGCACCTTGCGGGAGAGAAGGTTCTTGATCCGCAGCCGGACCTGCCGGACGCTGCCGGGGTACAACAGCCCCGAGACGCTCGCCGTGACCGCGATCGCGCGCCGGCCGGAGGTCTTCAAAGAGGCGGAGTGGTTGTGCACCACAGCGGCGTAGGTGGTCGCGCCCAGAGCGAGCGCGACCACCACGACGACGATCGTCGATATCCACTTCACGAGAAGCTGCCGCTGTCAGGTGGTACGAGGGCCTTAGGAGGCGGCGCTGGCCCCGTTCAGGCTCACCGGGATGGTGAACGTGGCGCCCTGGCAGCTGTTGTCCGAGGCGTTGGTCATCTTCACGCTGTTGCTCACGGCCACCTGCGTGGCCCCGTTGGCGGGCACGGAGATGGTCAGGTTGTGCTGGTCGGTGTAGCTGACGCCCGTGGGGTGCGTCCCGTCCTGGCCGCAGGTCAAGTGCGAGGCGTCCGCGGTGATGGTCCCGTTGCCCGTCACGTCGGTGACGGTGATCGGGTAGGGGTTCGGGTTGGACACCTTGAGCGTGAGGTCAGCGGTCGCGCCCGGGTACAGGCTCGCGCTGGACGCCGTGGCGGTGACGGTGCTGAGGGCCTGCGCCGTCGACGCCTTGGCGACACCGGAGCCGTTGCCGGCCGAGGTCCACGCCGCGTAGCCCAGGCTCGCGATTCCAAGCACCATGACGGTCACGGCGGCAAAGATCAGCCGCCGCTTTCCAAGCAGCTTCTTCATTGAGGCTCCGATCCGATTCGAGGGAAGGTCGCTACGGGAGTCGTCATCGGCAATTCGTCCAGGTTTCTTGAATTAGTTTTCATGGGTTGCTGTTCAGGGAACCCTGGTTCATGGAAGCCCTTTTCAACAGTTTTTTTGATTAATGACTTTTGAGCTAGGCCCTCGATGGGAATAGATCGTTGACATGACCTGGACGTTCCTCTCCAACCACGGCAACGTGATCGTCTACATCGACGAACACCGCACCGCCCGGCTCCGTGAGATCGCCGAGGCCATCGGCATCACCGAGCGCGCCACCCACAAGCTCGTCTCCGAGTTGGTCCAGGAGGGCTACCTCACCCGCACGCGCGTCGGCCGCCGCAACGAGTACGCGGTCAACGGCGACGAGAACCTGCGTCACCCCGCCCTCGCGGGCCACACCCTGCACCAGTTGCTGCTGGGGATGTCACGACCCGTCCCGGGTGCGGTCAAGCGGGCCCGCTGAGGCGGCCGACAGCCTGGTCGTCGCCGGGAGGGCGCAGCCAACCGCTCTCGAGCACCACGAGGCCGTCGTCGGCCAGACCCGCGACGATGTGAGCCTCGCCCGCGTCAACCGGGACCGCGCCCTCGTCGAGCACGCGGCGCAGCAGCCTCCCGCGGCGCTGGCGCACGCTGCCCTCGAACGGCTTCTGGCGACGCCGGCGGCCGTCGACACCCCCGTCAGCGGGCTCCGGACCGCGGCAGCCCACCCGGACGGGGCACCCGTCGCACCGTGGCCGCGCGGTGCAGACCCGCTGACCGAACTCCATCAGCGCCTGCCCGGCCCGCCATGGGTCGCCGGATATGTCGAGGTCCCCGTCAAAGCGACGCCGCAGCACGCGGCGGACGTTGACGTCCAGCGGTAGAACTGCCTCCTCACGCGCGAAGCACCCCACCGCCGCGGCGATGTACGGCCCCACGCCGGGGAGCTGGCGCAGGTCGTCGGGCCAGCCCGTGCAGGCCACGATCCGCGCCGAGCGGTGCAGGTCGCGTGCCCGACGGGGATAGCCCAGCCCCTGCCACTGGCGCAGGACGTCGGCCAGCGACGCGGCCGCGAGGGCCTCCACCGTCGGCCAGCTCTCCATCCACCGGACCCAGGCTTCGGCGGCGCGCCCGACGGTGGTCTGGGCCGACATGACCTCCGACACCCAGACGGCGTAGACATCGCGGGTCGCCCGCCACGGCAACGGACGCGCGTGAACGCTCCACCAGTCAACGACCGCGGCCAGGACGGGATCCGACAGGCTCCGGGTCGGCACGGGGGTGTCTGTGGTGAGGCCGGTCATCTCTGAGCACGCGGTCAAGCGCGCCTCAGTGTCGCACCGGCCCGCCGCTGGTAGCGTCACGGCAATGCCCTCCGCGTGGCCGGCTCTCGATTACGAGGCGTGGTCTGAGACCTGCGACACGCTGCACGCCCACACCCAGGTGCTGGGCAAGCTCGCCGTGGCGCTCGCGCCTCCCGAGCCCCAGCTCCAGCACGCCGCCCTGCGCCTCACCGCCCGTGGCTGGGAGACCCTGCCCCTGCCCGCCCCCGACGGCTCCGGTGCGATCGTGGCCGCCCTGGACCTGCGCACCCACGAGGCCGTCGCCGAGCACAGCGCCGGCGGCGAGCGCCGTATCGCCCTCGGCCCCGATCGGGCGGTTCGCGCCGTCACCCGTGAGCTGCTCGCCGCTCTGCGTGAGCTCGCCGGGGACGTCCGCATCGATCCGACCCCGCAGGAAGTGCCCTGGTCGGTGGCGCTCGACGAGGACGAGGAGCACGCCCGCTACGACGCGACCCAGGTGCAGACCTACTTCGCCATGGCCACGCGGGTGGCGCTCGCGCTCGCCGCCTTCCGCGCGCCGTACCGCGGCCGCTCGACCCCGGTCAACGCCTGGTGGGGCTCGTTCGACCTCGCCGTCAACCTCTTCTCCGGCCGCCGCGCCGATCCACCCTCAAACGACTTCATCATGCGCAACGCCATGGACGCCCAGGAGATCGCCGTCGGCTGGTGGCCAGGCAACCCGAGCTATCCGAAGGCCGCCTTCTACGCCTACGCCCACCCCGCACCCGCAGGCTTCGCCGGCGCCACACTGGCCCCGGCCGCCGCCCGCTGGGAAGGCGAGCTGGGCGAATACGTCCTCGATTGGGGCGATGTCGCCGCCGCCCCGGACCCGCACACGGCGGCGCTCGAGTTCGCACGCTCGGCGTTCAAGCATGCCTGCACGGTTTGCCAGTGGGACGCCGAGCTGGTGGCCAGCACCGAGGGATCGCCCCCACCCGTGAGGTAAGCCCGCGGGTGAGCCGGCCCGGCTTTCAGTGCTCGCGATCGCGACCGGGGCCGAGCACCAGGTCACACCAGACCTGGGTCGCCCCGACCGCGTCGCGCCCCACTCCCCATGCTGTGGACAGCTGCTCGACCAGACGGAGCCCGTGTCCCCCGAGCCCGTCAGCGCTGTCCACGGTCAAATGAGGTTCAAAGTCAGAGCCGGGGTCCGTGACCGTGATCCGGAGGTAGTCGCCGAGCAGGACCAGATGGACCGTGACCAACTGGTCAGATCCCACGCCCGCGTGCCGAACGCTGTTCGTGACGAGCTCTGAAACGATCAGCTCCGCATCCGACGCGACCGTGCGGTCGATGTGCCGCAGGTGAGACGACATCACGCTGCGGGCGTGACCGGGAGCCTCGACGCCACCGGGAACCCCGAACGAGATCGTCTGAGTCCGAGCCCCATCATGTGCCCGAGGCGCTCGCGCCCCGTTGGTGATGTCTCGGTCCCTCGAGTCGGCGGAGGCTTGTCCGCGCATGTACAGCCCCGAGTCATAGTGGTCAAAACGTTTGTCGTCTTGACGGACCGGTAGGAAACGGCCGATCGTGCGCCCGGCGCCTACGTTCCGCGTTCCTCGGGTACGCCACCGATGCGGTCGACACCATCAATCGGAAAGCGCTGATTCATTGTAACGAGATTTGCACCCCTGCGAGCGGAAACCTCGGCGGCGGCTCGTCGGGTGCCACGCTGGGTAGTACGCTGCGAGGGGCAACCTTCGCACGGGTCCTCTCCGCTCTCGCGGCCCCGCGTGGACTACTCCACACTCGAGACGGAGAGAGGGCGACGTGTCGGGACCGGACGAGCACCTGACCGGGGGTGCGCTAAACGCTGCCCTAGCCAATGAGATCGGCAGGTTCGTCGCCGAGTTCACTGGCCGCGGGGCACAGAAGTCGCGTGCCTTCGTCGATCAGGACGTGGTGGTATGCCTCCTCGAGGACGGTGCCACCAACGCGGAGCGCAATCTCGTCTCAGCGGGCCGAGCTGACCTCGTCCGGCTCCAGCGCGATGCCCTGCAACGCGCGATGGGGCCACAGCTCATCGCCGTGGTTGAACGCCTCACCCGCCGTGTGGTCCGGGGATTCCTGAGCGGCACCGACGAGAGCGGCGCCGCCGCGGTGGAGCTCTTCCTCCTGGAGGCCGATTCCTGAGTCGGGGTACCTGCGCGCCCCCGCGCGCGGTACGCTTAGCACAGGCAGGATCCGAGGAGGGCGACGCGCTCCTCGGTTCAGGTCGGGACTTCAAGCGGACGGCCGAGGCCTAGCAGGCCTCGCCGGACAGAGGAGCGTAGGTTTGAGCGTGCCCGAAGGTGAGAGTCAGCCAGTACCACTGGCGGGCGGTAATCTGCTGGCGGCGATTTCCACCAGCATCGTCGGAATCCTCCGTGATCACTACGGTCGAGGTCCGATGAAGGCCAAGACGTACGCGCTCGACGACATCATCGTCGTCGTGATGCGCGGCAGCGGCTTCACGCCGCTGGAGCAGACGATCATGGACAGCGGCGACCCCGAGCGCGTCGTCGCGATGCGCGAGGACTTCCAGCGCGTGATGAAGCAGCGCTACTCGGAGACGATCAACCGACTGACCGGCCGTAACGTCGTCGCATTCCTCTCCCAGGCCCACGTGGAACCGGACATCACCATCGAGATCTTCTTCGTCGACGGCCCGCTCGCGGGCTTCGGGGCCGTCGAGATCATTGAGCCACAGCTCCTGGACTTCGAGTAAAGGCCCGCGGTCGACCTAAGTCGACCGCGGGCGCTCGGCAGTGGGAGCGTCCTCGGCCTCGCGGGTGTCCGCCGGCGTCCGTGTCGCCCCAGCGTCCCGATCGTCCGGGACTGCTGACGTACCCGCGAACTCGTCGCGCTCGTCCGCGGAGATCAGCTCCTCGTCGGCAAGTCCGCGCTCGTGGAGCTTGGCCTCTTCCTCGCGGGCCTGCGCAGCCGCGCGCTCGCGCTGGGCCTCCTGCTCGGCAACCCGCGCGCGCTGCTCGGCGACCTCCGCCTGGCGCTCACGGTGGCCCGCTTCCTCGCGGTGCGCGGTGACAACTTGGTCGCGGCGCTCGTCGAGCCTCCGCTCACGGCCTCTGATCCGTGCCCGCTCGCGCATCCGCGGCACCGCGACGAGCGCGGCGATGAGCAGGATCACGACGACGGCCACGATCACGATGATCACAGCAGTGGACATTCCCTACCTCCCTGTCTCGGGGTTCGTTCCCCAACTTCCGCTACCCCGACGCCTGCGCGCGAACCACTAGGGCACAAAGCGGCGCGGGTCGACAGGCGCCGGGTCGCACACCCTCGCCTCGCCGCAGAT
>DASXCN010000228.1:0-4213 GCA_036491155.1 Solirubrobacteraceae bacterium
TCCGAGTCTCCGCTGTACGCGTCGTTCTGCCTCACCGAGCCCAGCGCGGGCTCCGACGTGTCCGGGATGAAGACCACCGCCACGCGCAAGGGCGACAAGTGGGTCATCAACGGCTCCAAGTGCTTCATCACCAACGGCGAGTACGCCAACTGGTACACGGTCTACGCCAAGACCGACAAGGACGCCGGGCACCGCGGCATCTCGTGCTTCATCGTGCCCCGTGACGCGGGCGTGGTCGTGGACAAGCACGAGGACAAGATGGGCCAGCGCGCGTCCAACACCGCCACCATCACCTTCCCCGAGGTCGAGATCCCGCTCGACCACCTCGTGGGCGAGGAGAACAAGGGCTTCAAGATCGCAATGATGACCCTGGACCGCACCCGTCCGGGCGTGGCGGCGATGGGCGTCGGCGTGGCGCGCGCCGCGATGGAGATGGCGATCGAGTACGCCAAGGAGCGCCAGCAGTTCGGCGTCCCCATCGCCATGCACCAGGCGATCCAGTTCATGATCGCCGACATGGCGACCAAGGTCCATCTGGCCCGCCTGGCCACCTACAACTCGGCGGTCCTGCTCGATCAGGGCAAGCGCAACACCCTGGAGTCCTCGCACGCCAAGCGCTTTGCCGCCGACTCTGCGATGGAGGTCACCACCGACGCCGTGCAGGTGTTCGGGGGCTACGGCTTCATCAAGGAGTACAAGGTGGAGAAGCTCATGCGCGACGCCAAGATCCTCCAGCTCTACGAGGGGACCGCGCAGATCCAGCGCCTGGTCATCGCCCGCGAGACGCTGCTCCCGCGCCGCGTCGAGGAGCCCGCACCCGCCGCCGCCTAGCGCCGCCTGTTTTCGATGGGGGGCTCAGCCTGACGGCTGGCCCCCCGTTGCCGGCGTCGCGGGGGCACCGGCGCCTCCGCCGTCGGCCACAGCACCCCAGCCCGAGACGTTTCCGTCGGGGCCCGGTGGTTGACTGAGGCATATGCCGCGTTGGATTCTGGTACCGGCATTGCTGGCAGGGCTGTCCTCGTTCGCCGGCGGAGCGCTCGTGGGCGCTCACGCCCAGGCCGGCGCCTCGCGGCCGGCGCCGCGCGTCGTCATGCATGCGTGTGACCGCGCGCGGATGCCCAGTAATGCGGTGCGGGCCAGCCGGCCGCGTGCCGTGCGGCCCGTCGGCCGCTGCGGATAGCCACCCACACCCCCGCCCCTGACCGTCGCCGCCTGAGCGACTACACCCAGCCCTTGCGGCGGAAGTAGACCCCGAAGCCGACCACCGATGCCACCAGGAGTCCGAGTCCGAACACGTAGAAGACCCACTCGGAGTTCATCCATCGCACCAGCGAGCCGAAGTTCTGCCCGAAGAAGCCCGTCAGGAACGTGAGCGGGAGGAAGATGGTGGCGATGATGGTGAGTTGCTTGTTGATCTCGCCCTGGCGGTTGGCGACCGTTGAGAGGTACATATCGGTGGTCCCGCTGAGCAGATCCCGGTAGGAGTCCACGAGCTCTGAGACGCGGACGAGGCCGTCGTAGAGGTCGCGGAAGTACAGCCGGTCGTCGGTCTCCAGCCCAGGAATGGCGGCGATGCGGTCGGCGTTGCGGATGAACATGTCCCGCATCGGCGTCACCACGCGACGCATGGCCACCAGGTCGCGCTTGAGCGAGAAGATGCGCTGCAGGTCCTCGCTGTCGGCGCTGTCGATCACGTCCTGCTCGAGCTCGTCGATGTCGTCGTCGATGCGGGTCAGCACCGGGATGAAGGTCGTGGTGATGGCGTCGAGGATCTTGTAGACCAGGAACTGCTCGCTGCGCACCTGCTGCTTGTCATAGCGTTCCCGCAGCTCGGCCAGGGCCGCGAACGGCCGACGGTGGATCGTGATCACGTAGTCACCGGAGATGATCAGGTGGACCTCCCGCAACAGAGGGCCACCTGACTCGGTGCCGGGGTCGACGCCGAACACCACCATGAACATGTAGCCGTCGTAATCCTCGATCTTCGGCCGCTGGCGGAAGGTGTGCGCGTCCTCGAGGGTGAGCGGGTGCAGCTGGATCAGCGACGCCAGCTCGGTGAGCTCGTCCTCCCCGGGATCCTCGTAGTCGATCCAGACGAACTGCTGGCCGTCGAGGTGGGCAGCGACTTCGTGGCGCTTGGGGTTGTGCAGGCACGGGACCCGTATCGCCGTTGGCCGCGGTGCGGCCGGCTCGCTGGGGCTCACGCCGCCTAAGCTACCAGTCGGCTCTGATGCTCCGGCACGATGAGGGCGGCCGTGGATTTGTGCGCCTTCTTGGCCTTCGAAGCCGGCTTGTTGATCATCGCGATGATGCCGATGGCGGCCGCTCCGATCACGAACGCGCCGCACGCTCCGGCCAGGGCCCAGGAGCCCAGGCGCACGGACTCGCGGTTCTGAGAGTTGCGGGCCCGCTGGACCGCCAGGAGCAGGATCCCGAAGGCGATGACGACGCCGGAGCCGCCGATGAGCGCCGCCACGACGATCTTCCACAGGGCGTTCCAGTCGATCAAGGGTTTCGCTGCCGCGGCGAAGAGGAGGGTCGTCATTCAGACGGTCGCGGTCGTGGGCCGCGCCTCCGGCGTCCCGAGCACCCGGGACTCGGCCTCCGGGGCGACGTGGGTGCGGTCGAGGTCGGATGCGGTGATCTTGGTGCGCTGGGCCAGCGACCACAGGCCGAAGGCGCCGACGACGGCAAGGGCGGCGATGACGACAGCGCCAAGCGTGCTGTGGCCGCCGAAGATGTCGGTGATCTCCCAGGCCACGCCGGCGAGGATCGCCGCCGACGGGATGGTGAGCACCCAGGCGCCGGCCATCTGGCCCACCACGCCCCAGTGGACGCTGGCCAGCTTCTTGCCCAGCCCGGCGCCCATGACCCCGCCCGACACCACCTGGGTGGTCGAGAGCGGGTAGCCGTAGTAGGAGGAGGCGAGGATCACCGAGGCGCTGGCGGTCTCGGCCGCAAACCCCTGCGGAGACTCGACGGTGGTGATCCGGTTGCCCATCGTGTTGATGATCCGCCAGCCACCGGTGGCGGTGCCCAGCGCGATCGCCGAGGCGCAGACGAGCTTGACCCAGAACGGCACCGAGAAGTTGGTGGAGCTGATGTCACCGTGCGCGATCAGGGCCAGGGAGATGACACCCATCGTCTTCTGCGCGTCGTTGGTGCCGTGAGCCAGCGAGACGAGCGAGGCCGAACCGATCTGGCCGACCCGGTAGCCCGTCGCCGAGTCCTTGGCGCCAAGGAACCGGATGATCATCCGGTACGCGACATACACGCCGATGAAGGCCACTACGCCCGCGATGATCGGCGACAGCAGCGCCGGCACGATCACGGACTGCACCAGGTTGTGCCAGTTCACCGCGCTGCTGCTGGCCGCGACGATCGTCGCGCCGATTACACCGCCGATGAGCGCGTGGCTCGAGCTCGACGGGATCGTGAAGTACCACGTGATGAGGTTCCACATCATCGCGCCGATGAGGGCGGCAAGCACCAGCAGCAGCCCCTCGCTGCCGGCGAGCACGGCGGGGTTGACGATGCCCTTGGCGATCGTGGCAGCCACACTGATCGAGATGAACGCGCCCGCGAAGTTCAGGCAGGCGGAGAGGATGACGGCGACCTTGGGCTTCAGGGCGCCCGTCGCGATGGACGTCGCCATCGCGTTGGCGGTGTCATGGAAGCCGTTCGTGAAGTCGAACGCCACTCCCGCCACGACCACCAGGATGAGAACCAGATCGGACCCCATGCGGGGTGGAGACTGACATTTCTAAGAGCCCTTTAAGTGACCGCGGTGTTAACGCCCGGCGGGATTTTCGATCACTCGGTGGAGCTGAATTCCCAGATCGCGATGCCGAGCATGCCGAGGCCCAGGATCACGATGACGGCCGCCTCAAGCAGCGTCGGAACCCGCCAGCCGAACCACGTCACGCCGGAGTTGAGCGCGTGCTGGGCGGAAGGGGAGACGTGGATGTGGCTGAACACGGCCCGCCGCATCGGGTCGACCGCGTAGGTGAGCGGATCCAGGCGGTTGAGGATCGCCAGCCACGTGGCCAGTCCCGCCACCGGAAACAGCGCGCCGGAGATGAAGAACATCGGCGTCACGATCATCTGCATCACGCCCATGAACGACTGCATCTGCTTGATCCGCGCCGCGACCATGACGCCGAACGCGGTGATCGCGAACGCCAGCAGCAGCTGCAGGAAGAAGACCTCGAGG